>DATISV010000400.1:0-8488 GCA_035468505.1 Luteolibacter sp.
CGAATTGAGCGCGAAACCCGCGGCCACACTGCCGGAAGTGACCGCCGCGAGCGAGGTGATCCTCACCGTGGTGACCGACGATGCGGCGATGGACGCGATTTTTTCGGAAAGCGGTCCCTCGCTGCTCACCGGCGCGGAAGGTCGCGTCTTCATCAACTGCGCCACGGTCAGCCCGGAGGCCCACGAGAAGGCCGAAGCCGCCGCCGCTCGCGCCGGGGCCGCGACGCTCGGCGCGAGCATGGCCTCCAGCATACCGCAGGCACGGCAGGGCACGCTCTATCTGATGGTGGGTGGCGACAAGGAAGTCTTCGATCGCGTGAAACCGCTGCTCGACGACCTTTCCACCGCGCTGCGCCATGTGGGTCCGGTCGGTAACGCCGCGAAGATCAAGGCGCTCGTCAACATGGTCATGAACATCAACACCGCCGGCCTCGCCGAAGGGCTCGGTCTCGGCGCGGCGCTCGGTCTCGACCTGCCGCTACTCAAGGAGGTGTTTTCCCAGACCGGCGCCAACTCACGAGTGCTGGAAACCGACGGCGACGACATGATCACCCGCGAGCACGATTGTTATTTCTCCGCCGAACACGCCGCCAAGGACAGCGGCATCGCCAACGCGCTCGCCGCTGCCGCCGGCGTGTCCGTCCCGCTCTCGCAGGCCACTGCGGCGCAATACCGGCGCATGATCGATCTCGGCCTCGGCTCGCTCGACAAGTCGGGCGTCGCCGAACTGACCTTCCCCGGCCGGCTCCAAACTCCCGCATGATGCCATGAACGAAATCAAAAACGCCGCGGGCGAATCGCTCGATCTTCAATTCCACCCGGCCGACAGCCGCAACAACCTCGTCATTCTGGGTCATGGACTTACCGGCAACAAGGACCGCCCGCTGCTGGTCGCCCTCGCCGAAGGTCTCGCGAAACACGGTTGGCCCTGCCTGCGGATCTCGTTTTCCGGCAACGGCGAGTCCGGCGGCAGCTTCACGGATTCCTGCATCACCAAGCAGGTCGGCGACCTCAAGGCGGTGCTCGACACCGTGCCCGACCATGTGCGCGTCGCCTACATCGGCCACAGCATGGGGGCCGCGGCGGGCGTGCTTACCGCACTCGGGGATCTCCGAGTGCGCACCGTGATCTCGCTCGCCGGCATGATGAAACCCGGCGATTTCGCCGCGCGCGAATTCGCCGGGGTCACGCCGGACGAGGGCTGCATCTGGGAAGACGAGGATTTCCCGCTCTCCTCGACCTTGGCCGATGACATGAAAGAAATCGATTCGCTGCTGCCCCTGCTGGAAAACCTGATCCAGCCGCTGCTGCTCATCCACGGCACGGAGGACGACGTGGTTCCAATCGACGACAGCCGCGATGCCGCCCGTGCCAAGGCCGGCAGCGAACTGCTGGAAATCCCCGGTGCCGGACATCTTTTCAGCGACGACAGCTACCCGCTGCTCATCGCCACCATCGACCGCTGGCTCGCCGCGCACTGCGGGCGGGAGTGAGGCGCAGAGCGCATGGCTCTGCCGAACCGGAACTTTCAGGCGTTTCCTCCCGGCCGATGATGCTGGCCATCGATTGGCCTTTCCCCTTGTTTGGTCGCCGTGAAACGATTTCCCGCCTACGTTCAGATCATCGCCGCGCTGTTGTTGTCCACTCTGACGGCGCTCGTGTTCCGCTCGATCGCCGCCGGTGCGGATGAGGGTTCGCAGGTGATGGGTTTTATCGACGGCTCGCTGGCGGTGTGCGCGTTTGTCGGCGATTTGTTCATGCGCGCGCTCAAGATGCTGATCGTGCCGCTGATTCTCACCTCGGTGATTTCCGGCATCGCCAGCCTGCAAGGCGTGCAGGGCTTCGGGCGGCTGGGCATGAAAACGGCGGCGTTCTACATCGGCACCAGCACGCTTTCGATCATCCTCGGCCTGCTGCTCGTCAACACCATCCGCCCCGGCCTCACCGACGGCGCGCCCAACACCGTGATCCGCGACGCCTTCGAGCAAAGCGCCGCCAAGGCGGGCGAGGACACCGTCGCTTCCGTCACCGCGGCCGGCGGACGCAAGGCCGGCGATTTCCTCGAAGTGTTCCGCGCGATGCTGCCGGAAAACGTGATTTCCGCCGCCACTAACAACGGCCAGATGCTCGGCGTCATCGTTTTCAGCATCCTGTTCGCGGTGGCCATCACGCGGCTGCCGGGCGATGAAATGCGCACCATCCGCGAGTTTTTTCAGGCCGCCTGCGATGCGATGGTCGTGCTCACCAAGTGGGTGATGGCGCTCGCGCCCATCGGGGTCTTCGGGCTGATCCTGCCGGTGGTTTACGCCACCGGCGCGGACCTGTTCGCCAACCTCGGGAAATACTTTCTAACAGTCCTGCTGGCGCTGGCCATCCACTTGCTGGTGGTGCTGCCGTGCATTCTGCGCTTCATCGGCCGGGTCAATCCGCTGGCGCACCTCAAGGCGATGCGGCCCGCGCTGTTGCTCGCGTTTTCCACCGCCTCGTCATCTGGCACGCTGCCGGTGACCATGCGCTGCGTGGAGGAGGGGAGCGGCGTCTCGAAACGCGTCACCAGTTTCACCCTGCCGCTCGGCGCCACCGTCAACATGGACGGCACCGCGCTCTACGAATGCGTGGCGGTGATTTTCGTCGCCCAGGTGATGGGCGTGGAACTCGGCATCGCCGGGCAGTTCTTCGTGGTCGTCGCCGCGCTGCTCACCAGCATCGGCGTGGCCGGCATCCCCTCGGCCAGCATGGTCGCCATCCTGCTCATCCTGAAAAACTCCGGCGTCCCCGGCGCGGAAACCGCGGTGGTCGCCCTGCTGTCGGTGGACCGCCTGCTCGACATGACCCGCACCGCCGTCAACGTCTTCAGCGACTCCTGCGCCGCCGTCGTCGTCGCGAAGTCGGAAGGGGAAACGCTCAAAGTATGATAGGGGAGCGCGGGCGTCCCGCCCGCATCGGTGCATGAATTGCGAATTTCACATCCCTTGGACCGCACAAGCCGCGCGTCGCGCGCGGTGGCTGGTGGGCGTGTCCGGCGGCGCGGATTCGGTGGCTTTGCTGCATCTGCTCCATCGCGCGGATTTTCGCAATCTCGTCGTCTGCCATCTCGATCATCGACTGCGCGGCAGGGCATCGACGGCCGATGCGCGATTCGTCGAACGGCTCGCGGCGAAGCTCGGCTTGAAATGCGAATCCGCCCGGCGCGACGTGCGTGAAATGATGAAACAAAGCGGCGAATCGATGGAAACCGCCGCCCGCCGCGCGCGGCATGAGTTCTTCGCGGCCTGCACGCGGAAGCACCGCTGCCGCCGAGTGTTGCTCGCACACCACGCCGACGACCAGGCGGAGACCGTGCTGTGGAACCTGCTGCGCGGTTCGCACGGACTCAAGGGCATGCGGGACGAACAGGAAATCACGGTGGGCGGTTTCAAGCTCGAACTGATCCGTCCGCTGCTGGACATCCGTCGCGCCGATCTCGTGGCTTGGCTGCGCGCCAACCGTCTCAAGTGGCGTGAGGACGCCAGCAATCTCGATGCCATCGCCGTCCGCAACCGGCTGCGTCACGAGGCATTGCCGCTGCTGGCGGAAATTTCCGGTCGCGATCCGGTCGCTGCGTTGGTCCGCAGCGTGCAAGACATGAACGAGCGGGAGGAGATGGAATGCGAACTGGTGCAACAGTCGAAGCTGCTCGATCCGCAAGGCCGCCTTCACCTCGGCGCACTGCGCGCGCTGCCGCCACCACTGCAACGCCGCGCCATCGCGGAATTTCTAACAAACCATGGGATCGCAGGTATCGACCGCGCCCTGCTCGACCGCGCGCTCGTTCTAACCGATCCGAACGCGCCTCCGGCCATCAATCTCCCCGGCGGCCGCCAGCTCCGTCGCCGGGCCGGACGATTGTTCGTCACGCCGCCATGAGTCACCCGCACGGTTCGGCCCGCAGCCGCCAGCGTGCGTCGCGGCGCAGGGTGAATGTGCGGCGGGTGGCGAGGCCGCGGCGGGCGGACCCGTGCTCGGTGGTCACTTCGATGAATCCGTCGTGACGTTGCAACGCGGCGATGCGGAAGACTGGTTCGCGCCGCATCCGCAGGAAACAATACAGCGGCACGTCCGGGTGGGTGGCGTTCCACAGGTATTTCGCAGGCGGAAAATCCGGCACTTCCGCCAGCGCGGCCAGCACCTCGCGCAGCAGCCCCGCGCCATGGCGCCTCGCCAGCCTCGACGCCGCGCGCCGCGACAGCAGGTTCTCAATCATCGCCGCGGCCGGGTTGAGCCGGTCCTCCTCCATCTCGGCAATCAACTCGCGGGCATGCACCGCCATCATCGCGTGCAATTCTTCGCGTTCGATTTCGCCGCGCTCGAAACGCGCGAACAATTCGCCGGGAGAGGGGATCATCGTCGCGCCACTCATGCTTCATCTCCGCTCCCCGCGCAAATCCTCGCTCGCACGTTTTGACAGTGAAAATCGTCGGATGCTTTGCGAATCGGGATGTTCCGAATGTCTTGAATGTCGATGAAAAGCACGGAATCACTTTCCCATGGCATTGGAAATCAACACCTCGGATTTTCAGGTCCGGTCTTACGCGATCACGTGGCATTGAGGTTTTGCCTAAAGGCGGCAATCGGGCTTTAATTTTCCCGTTCACCCCCCAAAGAACCATGAAACCCCATGTGTCCCCCCACTGGGTTGTTTTGATGATTGGCTGCATGGCTCCCCTCCATGCCCAGAATCTGAACGACAACCTCATCACCAGCCGCTCCGGAGAGCGCGGCGCAGTGGCCCTGCGCACGCCTGCCGGCGAATATCATCTGCCGCCCGCCGAGCGGGTGCGTGGCGAAGTGACCGACAAGCCGCCGGTCTATGTGGCGCAGGACGCGCCGAGCCTGAAGGTGAAAACCACCGCCAGTGGCGAAACCGCCAGCCGCAAGGCATTGGAGATCCTCCGCAACCCCGCGCCGCGCCGCGCCATGGTCTCGCGCACCCGCGGCCAGCGCTACGAGGTGGCGTCGGGCAGCCTGCAGAGCGGATTGCAACTGGTGGCTTCGATGTATCGCGAGCTGGGAAAGCCGGAAGCGGCCACTGACTGCGGCATCATCGCGATGTCCGTGGCGCATCGCATCGACGAAGAACCCTCCCGCATGCTGGAGTTCGTCGAGCGCGAAGTGGCCGCCAATCCCAACTGTTCCTGCGAAATCGTCAAAGCGGCCATCCATGCCACCGACGCGGCTCCCGAGAAGGTGGCGGCGATCGCCGAAACCGCCATTCTCGCCGCGCCGGAATCGATGCGGCTCATTTCCCAATGCGCCATTGCCGCCTCGCCCGGATCGCTGGCCGCGGTGCAATCCGTGTTGGCCCGCCTCGATCCGAACGCCGGCGAGAGCGGTTACGGCTCCAAAAGCGCCAAGAGCGCGAAAGGCCCGAAGGCCCCGCTCATCGAACCGCCCGCCACGGTGGGTAACCCGCTGGATTTTCCGGTCGAACCGCCCTACATGCCGCCGCCGGTTGACCCGCCTCATATCACCGAGGTGAATCCCGGCAATCCGGGCCGTGGTTTCTAAAATGGCGCTGGCATGGCGGGCCGCTGCCTGCGTAGCCTTTCGGCCATGAAACTCGGCGTGATTGGTTGTGGCAAAATGGGCACGGCGCTGGTGGCCGGCGCGATCCGCTCCGGTGCCATCGCCGCAAGCGAAGTGACCGGCGTGGACCCGGGGGCCGCCTCGCGCGAGGCGTTTGCCAAAGCGACCGGTGCCTCCACGACAGAGGAAATTTCCAGTCTCGCCGGCAGTGAGGCGATCCTGCTCTGCACCAAGCCGCACCACGCGATCGAGGCACTGGAAAAAACCGCGGCCGTCGCGGAATCGCCCGCACTTGTCATTTCCATCGCCGCCGGCCTCACCCTCGAAGCATTGGAAACCGCCGCCGGCCGCCACCGCGTGATCCGCGCCATGCCCAACACGCCGGCACTCGTCGGCCACGGCGCCGCCGCCTTTTGTCTCGGGACCGCCGCCACTATTGACGATGCGGATTTCGCCAAACGCCTGCTCGGCTCGGTGGGGCTGGCCGTCGAGGTGCCGGAGCGCCTGATGGACGCCGTGACCGGCCTCTCCGGCAGCGGACCCGCCTACATCTATCTGGTCATCGACGCGCTCGCCGATGGCGGTGTGCGCATGGGACTGCCGCGTGCCGACGCGCAGCGTCTCGCCGCCCAAACCGTGTTGGGTGCCGCCGCCATGGTCATCGAGACCGGCGAGCATCCCGCCGCGCTCAAGGACATGGTCACCTCTCCCGGCGGCACCACCATCGCCGGGCTCGCCGAGTTGGAACGCCACGGCCTGCGCTCCGCCCTGATCGAGGCCGTCACCGCCGCCACCCGCCGCGCCACCGAACTCGGCCGCTGACATCGCATCATCCGGGGATTTTCCGCTTTCCCGCATCCATCGACTTCCTATGCTCCGCGCCATGATCCCACGGTTCGCCGCTCTCGCTCTTCCCCCTCTCGCCGCCATGCTGATCGCCGCCTGTGGCTCGGGCGATGTCCCGGTGCTTGCCGGCCAGGTCAGCGGCGACACCCCGGAGGGTGAGAAACTCTATCAGGAAGCGAAGGCCGCCGACGACGCCGGAAAAGCCTCGCGCGCCATCAAGCTCTACGACCGCACCGCCACCCGCTATCCGTTCATCGGCGATGCCGCGCAGGCGCGCTTCCGCCAGGCCCAGCTGCTCGAACAGGAGGGCGATCCGCGCAAGGCCTTCGAGGCCTATGACAAGATGCTCGGCCAATACCCCGGCAACCCGCTCTATCCGCAGGCGCTCGACCGCCTCGCCGCCCTCGCCAACGACGCCGCCGAGGGCAACATCCAGTCGAGTTTCCTCGGCATGAAACGGAGCATCTCGGTGGACCGCACCGTGGAAATGCTCAGCCGCGTCAAGGATCACGCCCCGCGCTCGCGCACCGCGGCCAAGGCACAGTTCAAGGTCGGCGAACTCTATCAGTCGAAAAAGAAATTCAAGGAGGCCATCGCCGCCTTCCGTGGGCTGGTGCGCGAACAACCGGAATCTCCCGAAGCGCCCGAGGCCCTGTTCCGCGTCGGCGTGATCTACATCGAGCAGGCCGACCGCGGAAACCAGAACCAGTCCACGCTCGATCTCGCCAACGAGGCATTCAACGATTACCTCATCCAATACCCCGGCCATTCGCGCAACGTGGAGGCCCGCAGGATGATCGCCAGCCTGCGTGGCATGGCGCTCGAGCGTTCGATGGAAATCGCCGAGTTCTACATGAAGACCGGCCGCACCGAATCCGCCAAAATCTACTACCGCGACATCGTCCGCAAGTCGTCCTCCGGCAAGCTCCACGACGCCGCCAAAGCCAGACTGAGAGAACTCGGCGAATGATGAAAACATCCGTTCATGCCATACTTGCGACGCTTTGCCTTCTGTTTGCCTCCTGTGCGGGCTATCAGTTGGGAGGCGTGAAACCCGCCTCGCTCTCCGGGGTCGAGACCATCTCCGTGGCGATGTTTTCCAATGCCACCCAGCATCCGCGCGCCTCGGCCCTCGCCACCTCCGCCGTGGCCGACGCCATCGTGCGGGACGGAACCTACCGCATTGCGGATGCCGACCGTGCCGATGCCATTCTCGAAGGCAAACTCGAACGGATCAAATACCGCACCATCCGCGGCACCCGCCAGGATTCGCTGTTTCCCGAGGAACTGGCCAACACCGTCACCCTGCGCTGGACGCTGCGCGATGCCCGCGATCCCACCAAGGTGCTGGCCACCGGCCGATCCGAGGGCACCAGCCAGTTGTTCGTTTCCGCCAATCTCCAGACCGCGCGCAACAACGCGCTGCCGGAGGCGCTGGAGCGCGCCGGCGAGGCCCTCGTTTCCCGGCTCGCCAACGGCTATTGAGCCGCGGCCATTCCGACACAGCGATGCCCGACGCCTCCATCCACACGCACGGCAGGGTCATCGACCGCGCCGGTCCGGTGCTCTACCGCGTCACGCTGCCCAACGGGAAAACCATCCTCGCGCACCTCTCCAAACCGCTGGCGGAACGTAACGCCGAATTCGATGTCGGGGACTCCCTTCTGCTCGAACTCACACCCTACGATTTCGACACCGCCCGTATCCTCGGTCTTCACGACGACCCGCGGAAATGATGAAACCCAAGCTCTCTGTTGAGTGGCACGGAGCCAGTCTCTATCAGTTGGCGATTGTTAACTTGCGGGAACTGACCCCAGAGACACGCCGAAGACGCGGCGGCTGATGGCATCGACCGTTTGGCGAAGCACCAGATTTTCAGCGGAAAGCCGCTCGATGATCGCATCGCGCTTGGCGATCTCATCGAGCAGGTGCTGTTCCCTTGCGGAGTCCATTCGTTATCTGAAAACAAAGCAATCCACATGCCATGGAGATATGTAATATCACATTGGCGGATGTTTTCTCCTCACCCGATCTCATACCATGGTCTGCGGCAGCCGTCGCGCATGTCGATGCCATC
>DATISV010000401.1:0-6309 GCA_035468505.1 Luteolibacter sp.
GGGCGCTGTGGGCATTCTATGCGGCCACCGACGGGTTTGTGGACAAACTGTCGGCATCGCTGACGGAGGAGGCCGCCCGCAAGGCGGCCAGCCTCCCTATGGTGGCAGAAATGCTCGAAGCCTTGGGCTCCAAAGCCCCCAAGGAAGCCCTCGGCATGTTGATCGAATTTCGAGACCACCAGTGGAAGCCGCTCAGCTCGTTTGTCCACGGTGGCCTGCATGCCATCCACCGCCACGAGACCGGCTACCCGTTCCCGCTCATGCACGGGGCTCTGCGCTCATCCAACGGCCTGCTGATCATGGCGGCCATGCTGCTTGTCATCCTGCACGGCGGAAAGGACCAGGTGGGAAAAATCCCGGCAATCCAGATCGAGTTCGATGACGCCCTACCTCCACGGAAGCCCTAACATCCAAAATCACCCGTGTTCGAATAAAGTGAGTGTTGAGTGAGCAGCCTTAAAATCTGTTAGGCTCAAAATCTTTCTAAACCATTGATTTAGAAAGAGTCGGGGCGGCCAGATTCGAACTGACGACTTCCTGCTCCCAAAGCAGGCGCTCTACCAGGCTGAGCTACGCCCCGTCGCGGGTGGCGGACGGTTGGGCATGCAGCGCCGCAAATCAAGAAAATGTTGCGCCACCGGCGCGGCCTCAGCGGTCGAGGAAATTGCGCAGCAGGCGGAGGCCGGCGTCCTGGCTTTTTTCCGGGTGGAACTGGAAGGCGAGCAGGTGCGGCGTCTCGATGGCCGCGGCGAAGGTGTCCTCGCCGTAGCTGGTGGTGGCGGCGACGAGCGAGTCGTCGTCCGGCGCCGGGAAGTACGAGTGGACGAAGTAGAAGTATGGCTCGGGACCGAGGCCGGACCAGGTGGGGGATTCCGGGTGGCGGGGCACGGCGGAGTTCCATCCCATGTGCGGGATTTTCAGGCCGGGTGCCTGACGGAAACGGCGGACGCTTCCCTTGAATGCGCCGAGGCCGGCGACGCCGGGAGTTTCCTCGCTGGATTCGAAGAGGATCTGATAGCCGAGGCAGATGCCGAGGTAGGACTTGCCGGCGGCGATCCACTCGCGGATGGGGCCGGTGAGGCCGAGTTTTTCCAACTGCTCCATGCAATCGCCGAAGGAGCCGACGCCGGGCAGGATGAGGTGGCTGGCCCCCTCCAGATCGGCCGGCGAGGTGGCGAGGCGGGGGGCGATGGAGAGTTCGCGCAGGGCATTTGCGACGCTGCGCAAATTGCCAGCGCCGTAGTCGATGAGCGCGGGGTTCACAGTGCTTCCTTGGTGCTGGGAATGCCTACCACGCGGGGGTCGCGCTCGCAAGCGTCGCGCAGGGCGCGTGCAAGACCCTTGAAAACCGCCTCGGCGATGTGGTGGCCGTCGCGGCCGTAGAGCAGCTCGACGTGGATGTTGGCGCGCAGGTTCGAGGCCACGGCGCGGCAGAATTCCTCGACCAGCGAAAATGGCATGTTGGGCGCGGACGGGGTGCCGGCCGGCGCGCGGAATTCGAGGTGCGGGCGGTTGCTGAGATCCACCACCACGCGGACGAGCGTCTCGTCCATGGGCAGATGGCAACATCCATAACGGCGGATGCCTTCCTTGGTGCCGAGCGCCTCGCGGAGGCACTCGCCGATGACGATGCCGGTGTCCTCGATGGTGTGGTGCGCGTCCACCTCGATGTCGCCGACGGTTTTCACATCGAGATCGATCAACCCGTGTTTGGAAAACAGGGTGAGCATGTGATCGAAGAACGGGATGCCGGTGTCGATGGAGGAAACGCCGGTGCCATCGAGATCGAGGGTGAGTTCGATGGAGGTTTCCGCGGTTTTGCGGCTGCGGTTGGCGGTGCGCTTGGCGGTCATGGATGGCGGAGCGGGGTCATTTGGCGGCCGCCTGGAGGATGGCGAGGTATTTTTCCGGCATGCGGGCGGTGCGGGCCTTGTCGATGGAGGCTTTCGCATCATCGGCACCGGAGCGGACTTTCTTCAAGGCTTCCCGGTAGAGTTCGCCGAGGTCCGGAGTGGTGGCGGATGCGGCGGCGGAGAGGCGATCCAGTTCGCGGCGGCCGAAGTTGAGGGTCTCGGTCATTGCGGGCTTGAAATAGGGATCCACGGTGACCCAGCCGATGCGGGCGTCTTTTTCCGCCTTGAATCTCGCCTCGAGGGCACGGTTTTCCTCCTCGATGGCGCCCTGGGTGATGCGGCGCTCCTCCATGGCCATGCGCTGGAGGCCGGCCTCGCGCTCGGCGACGCGCTTGTCATGGGCGGCGAGCATCGCTTCGGTTTGCGCCAGGTGGCTGCGGATGGCGCGCTGGATGAGTGACAGCAAGTCGTGATACGGCTCGGTACCGCGGAAGTCGGCCTCGAAGCTGCTGAACTTGCGCAGTGCGGAGAGCAGATCGCCCTCATCGATGAGTGCGCGGATGCGGGATTCCTCGATGCGGGCGTCGATTTCGAGCCGATTGGCGCGGTATTCCTCGGCGGGGATGATGCGGCCGCCGAGTTTGATGCCGCCGGCGTGGATCTCGTTGGCTTCGCTTTTGAGCACGCCGAGCATTTTCTTCGCATCGCCGTATTTGGCGCTCTGGCGGTGTTGCTTGAGAAAATTCTCGATGCTCTCGATGCGTCGGCCGTAGCCGGCGGCATCGAGCATGTCGGGCGCGGGCACGAGTTCCTCAATGGCCTCGAAGGCGACCAGATCGGGCTGCGCGCGACGGATCCGGGCCACCTGGTCCTTGGGCACGACTCGCTCTTCCTTGATGCTTCGGGAAAACGGAACCTCGACGACGTAGGAATCATCCGTTTCGCGAAGGATGGTGCCTTCGATTTCGGTTCCGTCCTTGAGCACGAGGGTTTCGGCCATCACATGCGGCGCGAGGGCGAGGAGCGCGATGGCAAGCGGGATAAGACAGGGTTTCATGGTAACACAGGAGTGCTTGTGAAGATGTGCGGATATCAGCGGTTGATGGAGGATTGATCGGCATGGTCGGACGCAGGCAGGATCGCTCGAGCCAAGTTGTCCGGCGAGACGACCGAGACCGTGCGATCGTTCTGACCGAAGCGCAACTCGACCGTGTCCGGGGCGATGTCTTCGCCTGCCCGGGCGGGACGACGATGGACCATGCGCAGCGGCAATCGCTCGACGGCAAGCCGCATGACGGGCGAGAGGCCAGTGCCATAAACGGCGGTGATGTTGTAATGGCGGGAGAGCGCCGCGTGGAACAGGTCGGTGTGCAGCACCGGGCGATCGCGGGCGTAGGTGGGCAGCGGCGTGGCCAGTTCGCTGAAACTCCGCACCAGCGGCCTGCCGAGCTGCGCGAGCCGGCATTCCGCCATCGAGATCAGGCCGGCGGTGGAATCGTCGAAGAGCATCACCAGATCGCTGACGGGCAGGTCGATGAGATTGGCCTCATCGGGGCACTCCTTGAGCAATTCGTCGCCGGTGAACAGCTCGGCGGCGGTGGTGGCGAGATCCTCGGACCAGACAAGCCAGGATTCATCGGAGGTGATGGCCGCCACATCGAGCGCGGCTTGCAGGGCGAGGGCGTAGAGGAAATTGCGGCCGGCACCCACCGAATCCGGGGCTTCGGCGACGAAAGCGCGCAGCGATGCTCCATCGGTGAAATTCTCACGGGCGCTGCGGAGGACGCGCACGGCATTTTCCCGGTATGTCTCGTCGCCGGTGGCGTGAAACGCGGCGGCGTAGGCGGAGACCATGCGCAGGGTGGCCGCCGGGTTGGGCGAGTCGTCGCGCGGCAGCTTGCCGATGCGGGCGTTGCGGGCGGCGAGGAGTTTTAAGCGCGCGGCTTCGAAGCGGGGCTCGAATTCACCCGGATCGATGCCATGCCCGGCGGCGATTTGCGCCGGATTCTGCGTCAGCCCGAGCGTGTTGGCGCGGAAGTATTCGCGGCGCGGGTCCACCTCGGAAGGCAGGTTGCCCAGACCCTTCATGCCGGTGGCCTCGATCCACCAATCGGCATCTTCCTCGCCGAGCAGGTCGCGGACGTCCTCGACACTCCACATCCAGGCTTCCGGCGCGGTGGCCGGCATGAATCCCATCGCGAACAGATCATCGGCGACGGCGTAATTTTTCTCCGTAAAGGCCACAAGTTCCAGCGCCCGCCCCAGCGCGAGCGGATCGCCGGTGGCGCGGTGGGCCTCCAGCAACGCGGTGGCCACACGCGCGTGCGTGACGCAGTCCTTGACGAAATTCGGCAGCGTCCACGACGCGCCGCGCCGGGCGGAAAACACGCCGCCGTCGAGGGGATCGAACATCGGGCTGCCAAGCAGATCCTTGAGCAGATTGCGAATCGTGAAACGGCAGGACTCGCGCAGATCATCGGGCAGACCGGGATGCACGCTGGCGGAAGCGAGCAGTTCCAGCGAACTGGTGGGAAACAGGCCGCCGGTTTCGTCGAAATTGCGCGTCAGCGGATCGTAGAGCGAGGCGAGTTGGCGCATGCCGAGCAGCAGATCCCCGGCAGGCTTTTCGCTCATCACCTTGACGTTTTTCCGGGCCTCGAGACGGGCGCGGCGGTTTTCGTTGTCCATCCGGCTGTTGCCGATGACGTATCCCGGATCGTCGCGCCACATTTGAGAAACCATCGTGTGGCTCTGCATGAACATGTCCGAAATCTTCGACGCCTCATCGGGAAACACCGGAATCCATGCCACCGGATTCGCCTCGTGGGTCATCCAGACGAACAGCGGCAAGCCGACCGGTCGCCGGATCTCGGCGCAGAGATCCGATGTCAGGATGCTCAATTCGCGCGCCGCCTCTGCATCAACGAGGATGGGAACGTATTCGTCGTTGAGCGCGTTGACGTGCGTGACATCGGACTCCAGCGCCTTGAGGACTTCCACGAATCCGGCGTGCTGCGGCATGGCGATCACACAGAAGACCAGCCTGCGGGCGGCGCGCGCATGATCCAGGGTTTCCGCGGTCCACGGCTGCCAGCGGATCGGCGAGCGTGCCTGGCTTTTGTAAACCGGACCGGGCAGCGTGCCGAGCTGGTTGGTCATCAACTCGGGTGCGATCACCGCCTGGGTCAACTCGTCGCGCGGGTCCTCGCGATCGGGTTTCCGGCAGGACCCGCTTGCCGCCGCAAGGACCACGGCGAGTGTCACGGCCGCGGCCCTGTGGGAGATGATTCGAAATTTCATATACGGGGCGGGCGTGGGCGGTGTGGGATGCGCCGATGCGTGCAACATGAAGAAAAGACTTCCGGTGTGGCAAGCCGAAGCTATCCTGCGCCAGCAATTCCTTCCGCGTGATCAACATCGCCGTTTCCAGCCAAAAAGGAGGAGTGGGGAAAACCACCGTCTCGATCAACCTGGCCCACGCCTTCGCCCGGGCAGGGGTGCGCACCTTGCTGGTTGACGCCGACCCGCAGGGCTCCGTGGGCCTCTCGCTCACCCGCCAATCTCGCCTGCTCAGCGGGTTTTACGATTTCCTCCAGGACCCCGGCATACCGCTCGACCGGCTGATCGTGCCCACCCGCCTGGAAACCTTCGCCTTGGTCGCCAGCGGACAGGCCAGCGACTACGAGGCGGGCGGCGGCATGGGGGCCCACCTCGCGCGGGTCCGCGCCTTCCTGCGTGGAGCCGCGGCGCGCGGCTACGACCTGTGCATCATCGACACCGCCGCCGGCCTGTTCGGCGTGACCGGTGACGTGATCGCCTCCAGCGACGCCATCATGATCCCGCAACAGGCCGAGCCGCTCGGCATCCGCTCGGTTCCCAAACTGCTGGAAGGCCTCAACCGTCTGCGCATCATGAATCCTCGGCTCACCGTGCTGGGCGTGTGCCTGACGATGGTGCAGCACGAACTGGCGGAGAGCGCCGAGGCCGCCGCCGCGCTGCGCCAGTTGTTGCCCGCCGAAATGTTGTTCCAAACCCAGATCCCGCGCGATCCGCTGTTCGTGCGTGCCAGCGCGCGCGGCCTGCCGGTGGGCGTGCTGGAGGACGGCGCGGGAGCCCAGACCGTGTTCGATTCCCTGCGCATGGAAATCGAAGCGAAACTCGAACCCGGCGCATCCTCACGCGCCCACGCCGGCTGATGGACCCGCTCCGGTCATGGGTGGATGCCGATGAAGTCCGCCGTCTTGCCGCCAGGCTCATCGAGCCAGCCCGCGATGCGGCCGCGCCGATGGACACGGGCGAGGCCGGCTTCGATGAGGGCTTCGTCGGTTTCACCGGCGAGCGGCCCGCAGCCGTCGAAGCGCCGGTTGTCACCGCGCCAACTCCCTCACCCGCCGCCGCACCCGAACCGTCCGCCCCTGCGTTCCAGCCGCGCGTGCGCGAAACCCCCGCACCCGCA
>DATISV010000402.1:0-6277 GCA_035468505.1 Luteolibacter sp.
CTGCGGGTGCCGGACGAAAAATTCCAATTTCTCTATGACGCGGCGGTGCGGACGCTGGTGCTGCTCTCGGCCGGCGATCTGGTACCGGGACCATACACGTATCGGCGCTTCTGGGTCCGGGATGCCTGCCTGATGCTCCAGCCGCTGATGGCGCTCGGACTGGTCGGGCGGGCGGAGCGGATCCTCTCGGGTTTCGCCGCGCGTCAGACGGGCGGCGGATATTTCCTGTCTCAGGAAGGCGAGTGGGACTCGAACGGCCAGGTGCTTTGGATCGTCGCCCGCTATGCCGCGATGACCGGCAAACGTCCGGACGCCGATCTGGAGCAGGCGCTGCGAAAGGGCGTGCGCTGGTTGCGGAAAAAGCGGCTCACCGGCAAGTCGCCGCCGGGAACCGCGGGCCTGCTGCCGGCGGGCTTCAGCGCCGAGCACCTCGGTCCGAACGACTACTATTACTGGGACGACTTCTGGGCTTGGGGCGGCCTGCAGGCGATCGCGGATTATTGGCAAAAAACCGGTGATCCGGAAGCCGCGGCGGAAGCGGCGGCACTGGCCGCGGAGTTTTCCAACAGCATCAACTCAAGCATCGCCGGCTTGCAGGAGAAGCGGGCGCGGGGTGCGATCCCGGCCGCGCCAGGCCGGCGGATGGACGCCGGGGCGATCGGCTCGATGGTCGCCGATTACCCGCTGCAGTTATATCCACCGGGCCATGACAAGATCACCGGGACCGCCGATTATCTGATCGAACATTGTTTTCATCAGGGCGGGTTTTTCCAGGAAATGATCCATTCCGGAGTGAATGCCTATCTCACCCTCGACCTCGCACAGACCCTGCTGCGCGCGGGCGACTCGCGCTTTTCGAAGCTGGGCCGGCGGGTGGCGGAGCTGGCCCCGCCGACCGGACAGTGGCCGGAAGCGATCCATCCGCTGACGCTCGGCGGCTGCATGGGCGACGGCCAGCACGGCTGGGCGGCGGCCGAGTGGATCATGATGATGAAAAACTGCTTCGTGCGCGAGGAAGCCGGTGAGCTGGTGATCGGCTCGGGAATCTTCCCGGAGTGGCTGGATGCGGGCTCGGAAATGAGTTTCGGCCCCACGCTGACCACCTGGGGCCCGGTTTCCGTGTCGCTGGAAGGATCCAAACTGACGCTGGACGGCCGCTGGCGGGAATCGCCACCCGCAGTCCGCATCGCGGTGCCGGGATTCAAATCGGTTCGTTCCAATGCCGCGGAAAAGATGTATCATCTCGTAAAACCATGAAAATCGCGATGTTCACGAACACCTATCTCCCGCATGTCGGAGGGGTGGCCAAGTCGGTGAAGACCCTGGAGGACGAATACCGGCGGCGGGGACATGAGGTGCGGGTGATCGCCCCTGAGTTCGATGACTCGGAAGACTCGCCCGAGGTGCTGCGGGTGCCGGCGATCCAGAATTTCAACGGCAGCGACTTTTCGGTCAAGCTGCCGTTTCCGGTGTTTGTCCGCCAGTATATCGATGACTTCGAGCCCGACCTGATCCACAGCCATCACCCGTTCCTGCTGGGAGATTCGGCGCTGCGTGAGTCATGGAAACTGGAGATCCCGATCGTCTTCACCCATCACACGCTCTACGAAGACTACACCCATTACGTGCCGCTCGATTCGCCGGCGCTGAAGCGGGCCGCGGTCCAGCTGGCGACGGAATACTGCAATCTCTGTGACCAGGTCATCGCGCCGAGCGAGAGCATCGCCAAGCTCCTGAAACGGCGCGGAGTGACCACGCCGATCGAAGCGATTCCGACCGGCATCGATGCGGCCGGTTTCGCCAGCGGCGACGGCGCGCGCTTCCGCAAGCAGGCCGACATCGCGCCGGACGCGCGGGTGATCGGCCACGTCGGGCGGCTGGCGAAGGAGAAAAACCTGCCGTATCTGTCCAAGGCGGTCGGTGCCCGCTTGCGCGAGGACCCGCAGGCGGTGTTTCTGGTGGTGGGCACCGGAAGCGCCCATGACGAAATGCTGGAAATCCTGCGGCAATCGGCCGACGAGCGGCAAATCCGGGCCGTCGGAAGCAAGGCCGGCGACGATCTCTTCGACGCCTACGCGGCGATGGATTGGTTCGTCTTCGCCTCACAGACCGAGACCCAGGGTCTGGTGCTGGCCGAGGCGATGGCAGCCGGAAAACCGGTCGTGGCGCTGGACGGTCCCGGAGTGAGGGAGATCGTTGAAAATGAAGAGAACGGCTTGTTGCTCGACGGCGGCGCGGACGTGGCCGGATTCAGCCAGGCCCTGCGACGGATCATGGAGGACCGGGATTTCAGCCGGCGCTGCGCCGACGGTGCCCGCGCGACCGCCGCGGATTTCAGCCGGGAACGTTGCGCCGGACGGATGCTCGATTGCTACGAACGCCTGATCGCGGATCATCCGCGCGATCCGGATGCCGACCTGATGCCATGGGACAGGCTGCTGCTCGGGCTCGAGATCGAGTGGGATCTGTTCTCGGCGAAAATGTCCGCCGCCTCCGCCGCCATGGCGGAAACCCCAACCTCCAACGAACGCCTTGATTAGCCGCATCTCCGTTCTAATGAGGTGGCTGCGGCGCAAGCTCGGCCGCACCCATTGGACCGCCCGGCTGCTCGGCATCGAGCAGCCGGAAGGTGAGGCACACGAGCCCGGCCTGATCATGATCCAGCTCGACGGCCTGGCCCGCAGCCAGTTCGAGCGGGCGATGGCCGAGGGCAACCTGCCGTTTCTGGCCCGGCTGATGAGCCGCCAGCACTTCAGTCTGGAGACCTTCTATTCGGGAATTCCTTCAACCACGCCGGCGGTCCAGGGCGAGATATTCTTCGGCGTCCGCACCGCCGTGCCCGCCTTCAGTTTCCTGAGGCGCGAGACCGGCGCGGTGCTGAGGATGAATGAGGCGGAGGCAAGCGTCGAGATTGGCGGCGAGCTGGCCCGGCGCTGCCCCCGGCCCTTGTTGGAGGGCGCCCACACCTACTCGAACATCTACCGCGCCGGCGCCGCACGCTCGCATTATTGTGCCGAGGATCTCGCGCCGGACGAGATACTGAAGCGGCTGCATCCGCTGAAATGGCTGGTGCTCTCCGTCCTCTATGCGCCGAAAATCCTGAGGATGCTCGGGCTTGCCGCGCTGGAAGCCGGACTGGCGGTGGTCGATGCCTGCCGCGGGCTTTATTCGAAATATAACTTCTGGAAGGAACTGCTGTTCGTCCCGACCCGGATCCTGGTCTGCATCCTGTTGCGCGAGATGATCCGCTTCCGGGTGCTGCTCGACATCGAACGCGGGGTTCAGACGATCCATGCCAATTTCCTCGGCTACGACGAGCAGGCCCACCGCCGGGGGCCGGACGCGGCATTCGCCCACTGGACCTTGAAGGGGATCGACCGCGCGGTGCGCGACATGTTCCGCGCCAGCCAACGCTCGGACTATCGGGATTATGAATTTTTGATCTATTCCGACCATGGCCAGGAACGGGGGGAGCCGTTCGTGAAGAGAACCGGCCGCGAGCTGGACGCCGCGCTGAGCGAAGTGTTTTCCCGCGGGCCACTGAAGGGTCGGGAGTTATGGATGCGCAAACTCCCGGAGCTGGTCGGCAACACTCTCGACCACTGCCGGAATCTGTTCGGCTGGGAGTCGCTCAAGTCCATGACTCCCGGCGAACCGGATCCCTCATCGCAGATCATCATCACGGCGATGGGCCCGTTGGGCCATGTCTATCTCCCCGTGCAGCCGGATGCGGCTGAGATGGAGGAGTATGCCAGGGCCATGGTGGCAGACGCCGGCGTGCCGCTGGTGCTGCTGCGGGCGCGGGATGGCAAGGCGCGCGCCTTCAACCGCCGCGGTACCTGGGAGCTGCCGGCCGACGGCGCGGAAGTGCTCGGCGCGAAGCACCCGTTTCTGAAGGAAGCGGCGCAAGACATGGTTGGGCTCTGCGCGCACCCGGATGCCGGCGATTTCATCATCAGCGGCTGGGATCCGGAGCTTCAGCCGCTGAGCTTTCCGATCGAGAACGGCTCCCACGGCGGGCCCGGCAGCGAGGAAACCCGCGGCTTCCTGCTGGTTCCAGACCGCATCCGCCGCTGGCACCTGGCGCATTTGAAGGCGACGCGGAGCCGCGTCCGGGGCGAGGAACTCCACCAAATCGCGAGGCATTTCCTCGGCCGCGAAGGATCGCGTGCGGAACGTGCGGGTGAGGCACCCGGACACGATGCCACCCGCCCGCTGCGGGTGATGACCTATAACATCCACAGTTGCATCGGAATGGACGGCAAGGTGCGCCCGGAGCGGATCGCGCGGGTGATCAACCACTGCGACCCCGACATCGTGGCGGTGCAGGAGATCGACGCCCATCGCCCGCGGACCAAGGGGCACGACCAGGCGCAGGTGATCGCCGATCATCTGCGGATGAGCCATGCGTTTCATGCGATGTTCGAGGAAGAGAAGGAGCGCTATGGCATCGCCATCTTCGCCCGCTTTCCGTTCAAGGTGCTCAGGTCCGGATACCTGACGCCGCCCGGCCGCGGACGAGAGGGCCGGGGCGCGATCTGGGTGCGGGTCGCATTGGAGGGCCGGCCGCCGTTTCATGTCATCAACACCCACTTCGGTCTCGGCCGCGACGAACGTCTCCGCCAGGTCCGCGAGCTGCTCGGTCCCGATTGGCTCGGCGGCATTCCGCGCGGCGAACCGGTGGTGCTCTGCGGCGATTTCAACTCCGGCCCGCGCTCCGAGGTCTGCCGCAGGCTGCGGGAGCGCCTGGCCGACGTGCAATACACTCCCGGCGGACTCCGCTGGCGGGCGACGTTTCCCTCGGTCACGCCGGTATTAAGACTCGATCATGTCTTCGCCAGCGACCACTTCACAGTAGAGCACATCGAGCGCCCCCACAGCCTGACCGCGGCGGTCGCATCCGACCATCTTCCGTTGTGTGTGGAACTCAGCCAGAACATGAGTCATGCAAATCCGTAGGCACCTCGTGAGATACCGGTGGCAGATCACCGTCACGCTGCTGCTGGCGGCGGCGGCGGCGTGGTATTACTTCACGCACGAAGAGGACTTCACCCGGGAGCACCTCGTCGCCTATGGCAGGGGACTGCCGGCGCTCTGGTTTGTCGCGGCCTTCCTGCTGCTGCCGGTCGTCGGCGGACCGCTGACGATTTTCCTGGTGCTGGCCGGCGTGCGCTTCGGATTTCCCGGCGGGATGGGGGTTTCGGCCGGCGCGGTGTTCTTCCATCATTTCGTGGCCTACCGCTTGACCCACGGATACTTCCGGGAACCGGTGAAAAAATGGCTGCAGCGGCGGGACCGGAAAATCCCGTCGATCCCGGCGAAGCACCGGATCTGGTTCACGGTCTTGTTCGCATCGGTCCACGGCCCGCCTTACGCGATGAAACTCTATCTGCTGGCGCTGACCGACCTGCCGTTCCGGATCTATTTCTGGGTCGGCGCGCCGGTTTACATCGCGTTCTGCGTGATCCCGGTGGGCGCGGGCAGCGCGGTGACGACCTTCGACATGACCTGGATCTACGTGGTGCTCGTCGGCTTGGCTGCGGTGTGGCTGCTCGGCTATGTCATTCGCCGGCGTTACAAGGCGAAGGGCGTGCTCCCGGTGCCTGACTGAGAAATCCATGTCCTGAAGGGATTTCGCCCAACCCGGGCGAGCTTTATGGCGGGTCGATATCATGAATCCGTTGGAATTCGCGGTATGATGAACGAAATAGAGAGCGCCGGAGGAAATGGGGCATCGACATTTCACGTTCAGGTGATGGACTGCATTTCATCATGAATAGAAAACCAATTTTTCAGCCACTCGTCATGGCCCTCGCGCTGACACTGGCTCCCACCGCCCTCTTGCACGGCCAGGCGGCACCCACGGAGGAAACGGAGGTCCGCGACCTATCCGCAACCCCGATCCGCAAGGTGGGTGCGAGCATCCATTTCATCACGCCGGGCTGGAACAGCCGCGAACGCAAGGCGAGCGACCCGGCGGTGAGGGTGAATTTCACCGGCCCGGCCGCGCCGTTGGAGCAGGTGGGGAAAACGGTCGAACCCGGACTGATCCGGATGGACCCCGAGGTGCAGGGCGAGTGGAAATGGGCGAACGCGCAGCGGCTCGAGTTCTTCCCCGCCGCCGGCTGGCTGCCGCCGGGGAGTTATCAATTCCAGGCGAGGGACGGACTGCTGGCCGACGACTGTCAGCTCGCGGACAACACGCACTTCGACAAGTTCCGCACCGCACCCAAGCTCACGGCCAGATTCGGGAACCGGGATTATTATATCGATCCCG
>DATISV010000403.1:0-4977 GCA_035468505.1 Luteolibacter sp.
CCCATGCGGCCTGGGCGAAGGGATTGTCTCCGGAAATGCCGAGCACCTTGGCGTCGAGGTCCTCGTAATCCTTGATGCCGGCGGAAATTTCGCAGAACTCGGTGGTGCAGACGCCGGTGAAGGCCATCGGCACGAACAGCAGCACGATGTTGGATTTGCCGATGTGCTCGCCGAGCTTGAAGAGCTGCGGGCCTTCGGCGGTTTTGGTCACGAGGGTGAAATCGGGGGCTTGGTCGCCTACTTTGATGGACATGTTGTTTTCTGGGGTTGTTGAGGTGAGGGCGCGAGCCTAGAACAAGGCACCCGCCATGTCATACGAATTTTCACGAATGGGCCGCCAGCTCGGCAGCGGCAGCGGAATCGGCGAACTGATGGACGATCTCGGCAACGCGCTGGCCGGCGGCGGACCGGACCTCAAGATGCTCGGCGGCGGCCAGCCGGCGCGAATTCCGGAGATCAATGCGGTGTGGCGGCGGCGGATGGAGGAAATCCTCGCCGAACCCGGCGGCCTCGACCGCGCGCTGACCATCTACGACCCGCCACAGGGCAATCCGCGGTTTTTGAAAGCCATCGCCGGGCTGTTCCGCGAGACCTTCGGCTGGGAGATCGGCCCGGAAAACGTGGCCGTCACCGCGGGTGGACAAACCGCATTCTTTTTCCTCTTCAACTTGCTCGCCGGCCCGATGGCGGACGGCTCGCGCAAGAAGATCCTGCTTCCGCTGGTGCCGGAATACATCGGCTACTCGGACCAGGGCACCGACGGCGGCTTGTTCCGCGCGGTCACCCCGCGGATTGAGAAGACCGGCGCGCACGAGTTCAAATACCGCGTCGATTTCGAAAACATCGAGATCACCCCGAACATCGCGGCGATCTGCGCTTCGCGGCCGACGAATCCCTCCGGCAACGTGCTCACCGACGCCGAAGTCGCGCGCCTCTCCGGTCTTGCCGAGCGACACGGCATCCCGCTGATCATCGACAACGCTTATGGCGCCCCGTTCCCCGGCATTTTGTTCGAGGAGGCCACGCCGTTCTGGCGGCCGCATGTGATACTGACACTCAGTTTGTCGAAAATCGGCCTGCCCGCCACCCGCACCGGGATCGTCATCGGCCCGCCGGAAATCATCCGCGCGCTCGGCTCGATGAGTTCGATTGTCGGCTTGTCGAATCCCAACATCGGCCAGCAGATTGTCACTCCCTTGATCGAGTCGGGCGAAATCCTGCGCATGAGCCGCGACATCGTGCGGCCGTTCTATCAGCACAAGCGCGACCTCGCGCTGGCCGCCGCGCACGAGGTCTTCGGCGATACGATCGACTGGCAGGTGCACCGCAGCGAGGGCGCCTTGTTCCTGTGGTTCAGCTTCCCCGGCCTGCGCATCACATCCAAGGAGCTCTATCAACGGCTGAAGCGGCGCAACGTGCTGGTGATTCCCGGCGAGTATTTCTTCTTCGGCCACGACGACCCGTCATGGAAACACCGCCAGGAATGCATCCGGGTTTCCTATGCCATGGATGAAACCGCAGTACGCGACGGCCTGCGGATCATCGCGGAGGAAGTCGCACAAGCGATGCATCGCCCCGCAGGCGTCTGAATAAAGGCTTCAGCCGATCTTTCTCCTACTTCAACGCCCGCCCTCCATCGGGTGCTCGTTGAGCAGCTCGGTGCTCTGATAGAACATCGTGCGGCCGCGGGTGGCCTCGCGGACTTGTTTCACCTGCGCGGGATCGACGGCCGGGGCTTGGTTGCCGAACTGGTTGCGCACATAGGTGAGCACGGAGGCGATTTCCTCATCGTTGAGCAGTCCGCCGAATGGTGTCATGGGCACCTGGCCGGCGTATTGCTTTCCGTTCACCTCGATCGGTCCCATCATGCCGTGGAGCGTGAGTTTGATCAGCCGCTCGGGATCGCCGGTGACCCACTCGCTTTCATTGAGCGGCGGGAATGCTGGGTCGAGACCCTTGCCGTCGGGCTGGTGGCAGGTGGCGCAGTGGGCGTCGCGGAAATAGATCTCATGTCCGGCACGGAAGCGTTGTTTCGCGATTTCATCGAGGTGCGCAGGTGGCGGCGGCGCGGGGTTTTCCTCGGCCTCCTCCATCTCGGGCATTCCGGCGAGGCGGTTGATCACGGTTTGGGCGCTGCGCTCGCTCCATGTGTCGAGCGGCTGGCTGGCGGCGGCGGCGGCGATTTTCTTGCCGAGCGCGTTGTCGAGCCAGGATGCGGCGATCATCGCTTCAAGGCGCACGCGACCGTGTGGATCGGCGGCAGCCTGCATCAGAAGATCGCCGTGATCCGGCATCTGATGGCTGGCATGACGCAAGACACGCACGGCGGCGGCGCGCGCGCGGAAGTCCGGAGACTGGAGCACGCGGCGCAGCAGCGTCTCGTCCACGCGGTTCATGCCCCAGGTGGTCCACAGCGCTTCCAGCAGGTGATGCTCGTGCTGCGGATCGGCGGAATCGAGCGCGGCCACCCATGACTTCACAGCAGGCAACACTTCGTCTGCGGGCAGGGCGCGCAAGGCACGGCGGCTGCGATAGCGGCTGCGGTATTCGGGCAGCTTGAGGTTTTCCAACAAGGTGGCCACGGGCGCGCCGGCGATTTCCGCGGGTTTCACCAACGGCCGCGACGGATAGGTGATGCGATAGATCCGGCCGTGCGCGTGGTCGCGCAGCGGATCGCGCGCGTTGTGCTGCATGTGGCCGATCAGCATGTTGTGCCAGTCCGCCACGTAGAGAGAGCCATCGGGCGCGAATTCCAGATCGACCGGCCGGAAATTCGAATCGGACGACTGGATCAGGTCATGGCGGAATTCGGTTAGATAGCCGGTGCCTTCATCGCGGATGGAATGTTGCCGGACGCCGAGAAAGCCGATGGTGTTTCCCAGCATCAGGTCGCCCTGGACCTCGTCGGGAAAGTGTCGCGACGAGACGATTTCCAGACCGGCGGTGGGTCGCACCGCCTTGCCCTGCGGGACCAGACTGCGGGTGAGCGGGGTGGAATCGCCGTAGCCGGGCTTGATCGAGCTGGGCATCATCCAGTTCATGGCCGGGCCCGAGGTATGAAGGAAGAAATCCTGGCCCCAGCGGTCGTAGGCGATGCCCCATGGGTTCGGGATGGACACCTGGGCCATGCGGTCCAGCTGTGTGCGTTGCGGATTGAAACGGAAAAAACCGCCGTTCATCCCCCGCACCGGGCCGTACGGGGTCTCGATGTTGCTGTGCAGGAACACGCCTTCCGCCATCGCGATGGCACCCGAGCCATCGGCAGCGAACGCGCCGAAGGCATGGTGCGTGTCGTGGCTGTCGAAGCCGGTGAGCACCACTTCACGCAAGTCGGCGCGGTCGTCGCCGTCGGTGTCGCGCAGCAGCATGAGATGGGGTTGTTGCGAAACATAGACGCCCTCCGGCGCGAACTCGAAACCGGTGGGCAGGTGGAGCTTGTCGGCAAAGACCGTTTCCTTGTCCGCGCGCCCGTCACCATCGGTGTCTTCATATATCAATAGTTTGTCGTCCGGCGGCGCGTCGCCGGGTCGGTAGTGAGGATAACTCGGCATCACCGCCACCCACAGGCGGCCGCGATCATCGAACGATAGCTGCACCGGATTGGCGAGATTGGGAAATTCCTTTTCCGCGGCGAATAGCTCCACCTTGTATCCTTCCGCCGGCTTGATCGAAGCGACGGCCTTGTTGTCATAGAGATAATCCGGCGTGCCGTTCTTGTTGGAAGGTTTGTAATTCGATTGCACCGGTGGCAGTTCCGGCGCGGCGCGGTCGGCGGCGGCGAGGTCGAAGGCCTTGCCCTGTGCGGCGTGCCACACCGCCCGGTCGCGCGCCTCGGTCATCGCGCGGAGCTTGGCGGTTTCCGCCGGGTAGTTTTGGGGGCCGAAGGGCTTGAAGCGGCGGCCGTCCACATGCACGCCGTTGAGCATCCGGTAGTCGTTGGACCAGTGCCAGTTCTTGTCCACGATGGCGGCGAGCAGTTTCGCGGGATCGCCCCTGCCCTTGACCGGAGCGGGGCCGTATAGCGCGTCGGCAAGCAGTTTGCCCAACTGGCGGTAGCCGTCGTCGGTGGGCATGAAGCCGTTGCTGGTGAATGCAGTGGTGTCTTTCTTAGAGATATCGGAAGTCGGTCCGAACAGATCGATGAATGGCACGTCGCGCGCGGCGGCCACATCGCGCATGGCATTGGCATACAACGCGAGGTTGGCGTTTTCCGTTTCGCCTTCGGGCAGGTCGCGTTTCGCTGAGAGGTTCTCGAAAGCGATCGGCGAGACGAGCACGAGCTTCGGCGGGGACTTGCCGTTGTATTGTTGCGTCAGCGTGTGGGTGATGAACGCGTCGATCTCGCCCTTGAAATTTTCAACGCCGTCCGGACCGGCGAAGGATTCGTTGTAGCCGAAAAACGCGACGATGGTGTCCGCCTTGACGATGGACAGCCACTCGTCGGGAGTCGGGTGATGGCCTGTGCCGGCGTGGCGTTGTTTGTCCGGGTGGAATTTATCCGCGCCGGGGAACGCCCACTGCGATTTGCGCGATGGATGCGGGCGGAAACCGGCGGTGTCTCCCGGCCGGCAGAGGTTGCGCACGACGATCCGGGCGTCCGGATCGCGCAGGTGGAGGTTCGCCTCGAAATAGGGATGATCGAGGAAGCGCTCGCCGAGACCGTTGCCGATCATGGCAATGCGTTCGCCCGCGGCCGGCGGGTCGAGCAGCGGTGCGGCGTGGAGCGCCGATACGGCGAGGACTCCGAGAATGAGAGAAGGGCGGATCATGGCGGGATTTTACAAAAACCCCCATACACCCGGAAACCGCCCGATCATTCACACGGACGCCATTTTTGGGCAAAGCACCCGCGCTCCTTCATGCCAACTCGCGCTCGATCTCCTCCAGCGAGCGACCCTTCGTTTCCGGCAGGAAGCGCCACACCACCAGCACGCCGATCACGCAGACTCCGGCGAAAACCAGGAACACGTTCGACAT
>DATISV010000404.1:0-5756 GCA_035468505.1 Luteolibacter sp.
ATGTGGGTCGAGCACGCCGTAGAGATGATGCGGCAACAACGCAAGCTCGTCGGCGGACGGCGCGGCTGTTAGAATTTCCAGGCCATGATATAACTGGAAGGCGTCCGCATTGACGATCTCTCCATCGAGCTCGCGCGCCATCTCCAGCGCCAGCGCGGATTTCCCCGAGGCGGTGGGACCGCAGATGTAAACGGGGTCGGGTCCGAATGGCGCTGACTTGAGGATCATTTGAAAATAGAATCGAATATCTTGTCTGAAACCACCCAATCCTGCGCCAGCACCCGGGTGATTTCATACTGGGAGATTCCCGCGCCGGCGGGCCGCCGGATTTCCAGCGTGGCACGGCATAATCCCCGGAACTCCGGCCGCCCCTCGGATTCCGCCATGATCCACTCCATTGCCCTGGCCTGCGGGGAGCCCGCCTTGCAGTATCCCAAAAGGACTTCGCTCGTATCCTGTGAAGCCATGCCGTAGCAGATCCATGCCGATTCATCCCTGAAAACCCCGTTGTAGTAATTGTCTTTCGCTACCAAAACCCGTACCATGCCCTGATCCGTTTCCCCCTCCAGCAAGGCGCTCCAGGAGGGCTTCACGATCCGGGCGAACGATTCAAAGTCGATTTTCCATCGTCCTTCCTCATCCGGCGTCAGTATCGCCAGAGGGGAGGATTCCCTGCCATTCATGGAGATCACCGCGGTCATCGCCTCCAGCAGGAGACCGTTTGCGTCGATGCTGCTGTGCCATTTGTAATTCGTCGCTTCGCCCTCCGTTTTCCCGACATATTCCATGAATGCAACGATTTCCCCGGCACTTGCGGAGCCGTGACGGAAGTATTCCAGCGCTTTTTCCGGGTCACGATTCCCAATTCCCGCTTTCACCAATTCAAATGCCTCTTCCATGGAAGGTGATGGGAAACGGGACTCCACGAGCTTCTCCTCGACGGGAACCAGTTCGATCCCGGCCTTGTCGCCGGCCACCCGGTTGGCGGTGTCCATCATCGGCATCAACCATGATCCAATACCCGCTGCAATGCCGATGAGCACAAGGACGACAAGAACCACCGTCCAGTTCCGGGTCGCGTTTCTCATCGTCCGCCGGTCACTGTCCCGCATCCTCCGTCGCTTGCGCGTGGCGAGCCTGCGATACGTTCGTCCCACACTCCCCAGATTCGGAGCGTCCCCGGCCGTACGTTCGATAGGATCGGCCTGGTCAGACCGGCGGACGCCTTTGAATTTCATTTTACATTCAATGAATTGGTTTCCAGCCAGACAGGCGGCAAGCTTGTATACACTCAATCTCTGGCGACATGGTCCCGCAGTCTTGGAAGATGACCGAATTGCAATCGCGCGGAAACTTCCGCTCTTCTCAGAACGGCAAACGTCCGCCCCCCATGCCTTTCATCATGTCCTGCATGCCGGACATGCCGCCCATTTGCTTCATCATGTTCTTCATCTTGTTGGGGGATTTCATCAGCTTGCGCATTTCGCCGAACTGTTTGATGAGTTGGTTCACCTCCATCATGGTGGTGCCGGAGCCGGCGGCGATGCGCTGGCGGCGGCGACCCTTGATGATTTCCGGACGACGGCGCTCCTCGGGCGTCATCGATAGCACGATCGCCTCGGTGCGTTTCAGTTTCGAGGTGTCAAGCGCGCCGCCGGGGAGCTTCTTCTTGATCTTGTTGAAGCCGGGCATCATTCCTAACAGTCCATCGAGCGGGCCGAGGTTCTTGAGCATCCTCATCTGGTCGAGGAAGTCGGTGAAATCGAACTTCCCCTCCTGCATGCGTTTCATCGAACGCATCGCGTCCTTCTCGTTCACATTGGATGCGACCTGCTCGACCATGCCGACGATGTCGCCCATGCCGAGGATGCGGTCGGCCATGCGGTCCGGGTGGAACTCGGTGAATTGATCGAGTTTCTCGCCCTCGCCGGCGTATTTGATCGGCTTGCCGGTGACGGCGCGCATCGAGAGCGCCGCACCGCCGCGGGCGTCGCCGTCGAGCTTGGTGAGCACGATGCCGGTGATACCCACGGCGTCGTCGAAGTGCTTCGCCACGGATACCGCCTGCTGGCCGGTGGCGGCGTCGGCGACGAGCAGCGTTTCCTTCGGCTGGACGAAGGCGTGCAGGCGCTTCAGTTCCTCAATGAGTCGTTGGTCGATTTCCTGGCGTCCGGCGGTGTCGAAAATGAGCACGGTGCCGCGTTGCTGTTCGGCCCATGCGAGCGAGTCGCGGGCCACCTTGACCACATCGGTTTCGCCGGCATCGGGCGTGTAGCACGGGACATCCACCTGTTTCGCCAGCGTGGCGAGCTGGTCAATGGCGGCCGGGCGGTAGAGGTCGCAGGCGATGAGCAGGGGGCGGCGTCCTTCCTTTTTCAGGCGGTAGGCGAGCTTGGCGCTGGTGGTCGTCTTGCCCGCGCCGTTGAGGCCGCAGACGAGGATGCGGGCGGGCGGGTTGAGGTCGAGCGGCACCTGGTCGCCGCCGAGCAGCGCGGCGAGTTCGTCGTGGAAGATCTTGACGATCTGCTCGCCGGGCTTGATCGACTTCATCACGTCCTCGCCCATCGCCTTGTCCTTCACCTTGGCGATGAAGTCCTTGGCCACGCCGAACTCGACGTCGGCCTCAAGCAGCGCGATGCGGATCTCGCGCAGGGCGTCGGATATGTTTTTCTCGGAGATTTTGCCCACTCCGCGGAGGTTGCGGAAGGTCTTGTCGAGGCTGTCGGAGAGTGAGGAGAACATGGTGGTAAATGCTGAAAATCTGAAATGCTGAAATACTGATATACTGATATATATTATTCGCCGCCCGGGAGGTAAGCGGATTCGCGGTCGATCTGGAACGACCAGCGGAGCGGTTTTTCCGGCGCGTTGCCATCGGCGTCCTTCCAGCTCACGGAGACCTGGGTGGTGGCGTGGCGCAGGCGGCGGTTGACGGACCACGAGAATTTTCCGGTTTCCGGCGAGTAGCTCGCCGGCACCTGGCCGTAGCCGGAAACCTTCATCACGAGCGTGGCGGGATCGAGGTCGGCGACGCCGGAGAGGTCGGCTGCGATTTCCGGCAGGCGCGAGTTGACGATCATTCCGGCTTCCGGGCGCACCGGGTGCGGCGTGGTCTGGATGAGCCCCGAGATCGCGCCCTCCGGCTGGATGGCGGGGCTGTCAGGATCGACGAAGGTGGTGGCGAACTCGAAGATTTTGTCATAATTCCCGAGTATCATATATCTCGGAATCCGGTCGTCGGGCGTCGAACGGGTGACCTTACCGGGCATCACGGTGAACATGTGGCTGTAACCAAGTTCGGAGCCGAGGGCGAGCATCTCCGGGGTGTGGAATCCTCCGGGAAACGCATAAGTGGCCACCGGCACCTTGAAGCGGGACTCGAGGAAACGTTTCGATCCGCCCATTTCGTGGCGCAGGAACGCATCGTATTGCTCCGGGCCACGGCCCATCCGTTCCCTCACGGTGGCCGGATACGGGTGGCTGACCGAATGGCTGCCGATGGTCGCGCCAGCCTTCATCATTTCGCGGATCATCGCGCTGGTGAGCGCCTTGTTTCCACCATCGACGTAGTTCTCGTAAAGAAACAGGGTGTACGGCAGGCCCAGTTCGCGGAGGATCGGGAAGGCGTCGGTGTAAACCGATTTCCAGCCGTCATCGAGGGTGATGAGCGCGGACTTGGGCGGGATGTCCTTTTCGCCCTTTTTCCATGCGATGAAGTCGTCGAGCGAGATCACCGCGATGCCGAGCTGGTCGAGCATTTCGAGCTGCCGGCGGAACTTCGTGGTATGGATTCGCATTTCGGTTTCCGGCTCGGTTTCCGAGAAGTCGTGATAACCGAGCACGGCCACGCGCGCGCCTTCCTCCGGCGATTCCGGCACGTCCACGGCGGTTTCCTCCGCCGCGAGTCCGAGGCAGGTGAGAAACGTGGTGAAAACGGCCGCAGCTTTCATGGCTGGCGGGAAACTAGCCGCATCCCCCGCATTTGGAAGGAAGAACCTCGCGTGCGGCCGCGCGGGTTTTTCATCGCCGCGGCGGCGATTCCCGGGTAGCTCGTGGCGGTGGCGCGATCACAGCCGCCGTTTTCCAGGATGAAACTTCCCCTCATCGCCATCGCCGTGGGACTCGCCGCCGGACTGCTCGGCGCGCTGTGCGGCGTGGGCGGCGGGATCGTGATGGTGCCCGCTTTCGTCGCCCTGCTCGGGATGGAGCACAAGAACGCGGTGGCCACCTCGATGGCCGTCATCATCGTCACCGCCATCGCCGCCACGCTCAACAACTCGCGCGCCAACAACCTGATCGATTGGAAAATCGTGCTCATCGTGGGCGCCGCCTCCGCGGTCGCCGCCTGGTTCGGCAGCGACCTGATGCGCAGCCTGGGCAACCAGACGCTGACCCGCATCTTCGGTGCCCTGCTGGTCGTCTTCGGCCTGCGGATGCTGTGGAAGGCGGGGATCTAGGCGGATGGTGGTCCTTCCTTGGAGTGGTCACAGACAAGAGCCCGTTGGCTGTGCATGTCCGGATAATCCGCAAAAAATCCGTAACATTACTTTCCTGCGGCTGATATGCTGGGGAACAAGTGAATTTCAATAACCGCCAGCCAAGTGATTTCCAGGCATACGTTGAACTGATGATCGCGCATCAGGACAGCCTGCGCGCCTTCATCTTCTCGCTGATGCCGGGCAGTCCGGACATCGACGATGTGCTTCAGAACACCAACGCGGTGCTGTGGCAGAAGCGGGAACGATTCAAGGGCGGGACCAATTTCCAGGCATGGGCCTTCAAGATCGCCCGCTACCAGACCCGGCATCAGCTGGATCGATACAAGCGCGATGGGCGCTTGGTCTTTTCCGACAAGCTGTTCGACATGATCGCGGATACCGCGCCGGCGGACCGTTCCCAAGACAGGATTCAAGCCGCGCTTGACCGCTGTTTGGAGAAACTGAGCGACGGGCAGCGCGAACTCATCAACGGACGCTACACGCCCGGGCGTTCGCTCGAGATGTTGGCGGCCAGCAACGGAAAAACCGCCGGCAGCCTGCGCATCGCCCTGCACCGCATCCGCGAAATGCTGAAAAACTGCGTCGAAAACACCCTCGCCGGAGAAGCCGCATGAACCCGTCCGAACTCCAGTCACTCATCCAGCGCTTGCTCGACGGCGAACTGACCGCCGGCGAATTCGCCGCGCTCGAGGCCGAGTTGAGTCAAAATCCGGAGGCGCTGGCAACCTACCGCGCGTGGGTCGGCCTCCATTGCGGCCTACAACGCCATGCAATGAGGCATTCCGCAGTCGCGAAACTGCCGGTGGTCCCCGTTGACCGGGTTCTCACCCTGCAGCGCCGCCGCACCGTCAGGATCTCGCTGCTTGCGGCAGCCGCCGTCCTGCTCGTCTCGGCGGTGGCCTTGTGGCTCAAACAGTCCACTCCCGCTCCGGATTCATTCGCCGGCTTCCGCACCGCCCCCGGCTCTTCTTTCACCATCACCCATTCGGGAAATGGCAGGCGGCCACCAGACGGCAAACTGGCCGAGGGCTCCCGAATCGTGCTCGATCACGGCGTGGCCGAGTTCGATCTGCCGAACGATGTCCGCGCCATCGTCGAGGCACCGGCTACCCTGACACTCATCGATGAACGCACCGTCGATCTCGACCGAGGCCGCGCCTTTTTCGAAGTCCAAAGCCCGGATGGCCACGGCTTCACCGTCATCACGCCGAACCAGAAGATCGTCGATCTCGGCACCTCCTTCGGGGTCGATCTGCC
>DATISV010000405.1:0-6403 GCA_035468505.1 Luteolibacter sp.
CGCGCTCGACGCCGGGCTCGAGGAAATCCAGCGCGAGGGCAAAAAGAAGCAGCAGAAGAAAATCACCTCCAAGGACATACCGGACATCTATCCGGTCGGTTCGGAAATCGTCATCCAGGTTTCCAAGGGAGCCATCGGCACCAAGGGACCGCGCGTCACCACCAACATCTCGCTCGCCGGACGCTATCTCGTCCTCATGCCCTATACCGAACAGTTCGGCATCTCGCGCAAGATCGAGGACCCCAAGGAGCGCCAGCGCCTCCGCAAGATCGTCCAGAAACTCTCCGTCCCCGAGGGCATGGGCATCATCATGCGCACCGTCGCCTCCGGCACCCGCGCCCGCCACTTCGTGCGCGACCTCGCCATGCTGCTCGAACAATGGGACGAGATCGAGGCCCGCCGCGAGGCCAACCCCGCGCCCGCCTGCATCTATCAGGAACCCGGCCTCATCGAGCGCACCGCCCGTGATTTCCTCACCGAGGAAGTCAACCAGGTGATCTGCGACGACGCCGAAACCACCGAGCGGATCCGCGAGATCGCCGGCAAGATCTCCCGCCGCGCCAAGCGCCGCGTCCACCACATGCCGATGAGCAGCCAGCCGATCTTCGAGAGCGTCGGCATCCAGAAACAGATCGACGAGGCCTTCTCCCGCCAGGTCTGGCTGCCATGCGGCGGCTACATCGTCATCGACGAAACCGAGGCCCTCATCGCCATCGACGTCAACACCGGCCGCAACCGCGGCGCCAAGGACGTGGACAAGATGATCCTCCAGACCAACATCGAGGCCGCCCGGGAAGTCGCCCGCCAGCTCCGCCTGCGCAACATCGGCGGACTCGTCGTCATCGACCTCATCGACATGCGCCACCGCAAGGACCAGCAGGCGGTTTACAAGGCGATCAAGGAACGCCTCAAGAAGGACAAGGCCAAGACCCAGGTGCTCCAGATCTCATCCATCGGCCTGATGGAAATGACCCGCCAGCGGCTCAACGAATCGTTGCGCGACTCGATGTACGAACCCTGCCCGTATTGCCAGGGCCGCGGCCGCGTGAAAACGCCCATGACCATGTCCGTCGAGATCCAGCGCCGCCTCAACTCGGTCATCCAGAAACACCGTGACTCCGTCGGCGACCTCGTCGTCATCGTCAACAGCGACGTCCTCAACCGCTTCAAGAGCGAGGACTCCTCCTTGTTGGGCGAACTCGAACGCTCCCACTCCGGCCGCCTCATCTTCCGCTCCGATCCCGCCCTCAACCGCGAACGCTTCGCCATCATGGACGCCCGCACCGAAAAGACCATCGACCAGGGCTAAGGGAGCGCGGGCTTCCATGAAACCGCAGGGAAGCCCTGCGTGACGTGACAAACCGTTTACCTAACAAAAACCCGGAGTGATGCGCGAATCACCGTCCCGGAGGGACATAAGAGATTAGCCGGGGGTGCAACCCCCGGAATTGTCGAGTGATGCGATTCCGCCCCGGCAGGGGCGGGAGAGATGCCCTCAATCCAAATAGCGTTCATCGAATGCCACGCCCGCACGTTTCAGGAAATCGAGGTATTCCTCCCGGAACGTCTTCATCCGATGATGCTCCGCTTGATTCTGGATATACGCTCTGACCGCATCGCAATGGGACGGACTCACCGTGAAAGCACCATATCCATCTTGCCACGCGAAATCTTTCCTCCCGGTAAGTTCATGCACCCAGCGCGAGGATTCGCTTTTGATTTCCCTGACCAAATCGGAGAGACGATGTATTGCCTTTATTCCCATCAGAATGTGGACATGATCGGCAATGACGCCGATCTCCAATGCCACGGCACCCAAGCCTCTGACGGTTCCACCGAGATAACCATGGAGATTTCCCATCCATTCCGCTGAAATCATCGGTTCACGGTTCTTGGTGCCGAAAACGAGATGGATATTCAGGCTGAGGTGTGTCGAGGGCATCAGCGGAGTTTCTCGCGCACCCTTCGGGGCGCAATTCGGAAATCGCTGGATTCCGGGGGCGATGCCCCCGGCTAATGTCTCTCGTCCCTCCGGGACAACTCCTCCGATTGCTCCACCTGAAGCATCCGGACTGAAAAGCAGGATTGCGATCACCGTACCTTGAGCGTACCAAGCGCCGTCCACGCAACCGATTGGATTCCCGATTCCAGCATTCCAGCATTTCAGTATTTCAGCTTTTACCCCTGCCATGTCCCGCAAAACCAAGATCATCTGCACGCTCGGCCCGGCCACCTCGTCGGAGGAATCCATCGCCGCGCTGATGGATGCCGGCACCAATGTCTTCCGGCTCAACATGAGCCACGCCAAGCACGAGTGGGCCGCGGAAATGACCCGCATCATCCGCCACCTCTCGCAGCAGCGCGGCGGCAACCATGCCGTGCTCTTCGACCTCACCGGCCCCTCGATCCGCACCGGCGACCTGAAGGAGCCATTCACCTTGGCCGAGGGCGACACCGTCGAGTTCCGCAAGGCCGGCACCGAGGCGACCGTCGATTTCTCCACCACCGTCAACTATGAAGGCCTGATGGAGGACGTTTCGGCCGGCAACACGCTCGTCGTGGACAATGGCGCGCTGCTCATGCGCATCGAAAAGGTCGAGGCCGACCGCATCCTGTGCCGCGTCAAGACTCCCGGCACCATGGGCTCGCGCCGCCACATCAACCTGCCCGGCGTGCGCCTCAACCTGCCCGCGCTCACCGACAAGGACCGCGACGACCTCGCGCTCGCCGTCGAGTGCGGCGCGGACTTCATCGCCGGCTCGTTCGTGCGGGATTGCGCCCACGTCCGCGAACTGCGCGAAACCATGAACTCTCTCGATGGCGAGGCCCAGATCATCGCCAAGCTGGAGGACCAGGAGGCTGTTAGAAATTTGGACGCCATCATCCGCGAAGCCGATGTCATCATGATCGCCCGCGGCGATCTCGGCACCGAGGTCGAGTTCGAGGAACTTCCGCTGCTCCAGCGACGTATCATCAAGCGCTGCCACGAGATCGGCACCCGCGTCATCGTCGCCACCCAGCTTCTGGAATCGATGATCCAGAACCCCACGCCCACCCGCGCAGAGGTGACCGACGTGATGAACGCCGCCTACGAGGAGGCCGACGTCCTGATGCTGTCCGGCGAAACCAGCGTCGGCCGCTACCCGGTGCGCTGTGTCGAGGCGCTGGTGCGCATCATCACCCGCATCGAGCGCACCGCCGGTCAGGGATTCGGCCAGACCATGCTGCTCACCGACGAACGCCGCAAGGTCGCCCGCGCCGCCGTCACTCTTGCCGATTCGCTCCCCGAAGCAAGGCTGGTCGTTCTGACAAGGCGTGGCGTGCTGGCCAACCAACTGGCCATGCTGCGCCCGCGCACCACCGGATTTTACGCCGTCACCCCGCGCGAGACCGTCTGCCGCCAACTCGCGCTCACCCGCGGTGTGCGCCCGATTAAAATGGCCTTCTCCACCAACATCGAGGAAACCATCAAGCGCGTAAGCAACGAGCTGCTCAAACAGGACCTCGTCCGCAAAGGCACCCCCATCGTCATCGTTTCCGACGTGCTCTCCGACCACTTCGGCGCGAACTCGATCCTGCTGCATCATGCGTGATCTCCATGGGCAGGATGCGCCTTGAAATTACTCAAGCGCCATACCGCATTTCTCACACTCTTCGCAAGACTCGGTGAAGGTGTTGAAAATCAAAGCCACCCCGGGCGCGGATCGTCCGGGCTGTCTGTCGACATTTCCACTTTTCCCGGTTCATCTTAGGGGCTGTTTCGGCATCACCCACTCGCTCCATTGGGCCTCCAATCTCGTTGACAAACTGCCGCGGGTAGAACATCAGCAAGCCGCACATCGGCGATGCCGGATAACATGCTACATTCGAGTCATCGCCCGCTGCTGCCGATAATGATCGCGTTGATCATCGGGCTTGTGATTGCAGTCGCTTCCGCTGTGGTGTCGCCATCGCGGATTTCGATCGCCGCAGTCCCGCATGGAATTCCCCCGGAGGCCGAACTGAGCCCCGGAGAACCCCATATGCCCACAATGGCATGTCCCTGCGCCGATATGGTGAAAATCCCACCACGCGTCGATTCGGAAACGACCGAGGCGGCAGGGCGCATGGTCCGGGTTCGCCATGCGGCATGGCGGGATGCGATGGTGTCGCGGGTGCTGCCAGCCGGCTCGATGCGCGGCCGGGAGCCTCCCCGCGCCTGAGTTGAAGATGTGTTCGTTTCCCGCGGCCGGTTTCCCGGCCGCGTCCTTCCCGTCGCGGTGGTTTGCCCGCGCGGACCGCTTCCATCGCCTTCAACCCTTGCCATCCATCGGGCGCATCGCCCGACCCATTCGTCGTCATGAAAACCTTCCCGATTCCCGCCGCTCCGAACACAGGAGTCCGCCGGGGAAACCTCCGCTGGATGATCTGCGCCTTGCTGCTTTTCGCCGCGGTCATCAACTACGTGGACCGCCAGATCATCGGCATCCTCAAGCCGACACTGATGCGCGAGTTCAACTGGACGGACGAGCGCATCTACTCGTCCATCGTGTTCTGTTTCCAGCTCGCGTATGCGATCGGCTTCCTGTTCGCGGGCCGCTTCATGGACCGCGTCGGAGTGCGCGGCGGCTTCGCCATATCGGTCAGCGTATGGAGCGTCGCCGCCATGGCGCACGGGCTGGCCGGCCTGGTGGACTGGAGCATCCCGATGCTCAATCTGGACGCCGACGCCGGCTTCATGGTGGTCACGCTCACCGGTGCGGCGGCCGGCTTGGCCGTGGCGCGGTTCGCGCTCGGACTGGGGGAGGCGGGAGCGTTTCCGGCCTCCATCAAGACGGTCGCGGAGTGGTTTCCGAAAAAGGAACGCGCGCTCGCCACCGGCATCTTCAACTCGGGGACCAACGTCGGCGCCATCGCCACGCCGCTGGCGGTGCCGTGGATCGCCGTCCACTGGGGATGGGAGTGGGCGTTCATCCTCACCGGCATGCTGGGTTTCCTGTGGATCGCGTGGTGGCTCGCCGCCTACCGCGAGCCTGAAGCCCATCCACGCCTCAAGCCGGCGGAACTCGCTTACATCCGCGCCGATCCCGCGGATGCCCCGGCCGCCATCCCGTGGGTGAAACTGCTCGGCCACCGCCAGACCTGGGCCTTTGCGGCGGGAAAATTCCTCACCGATCCGGTGTGGTGGCTCTACCTGTTCTGGATTCCCGACTTTTTCAACCGCAACCACGGGCTCGATCTCAAGACGATCGGCCTGCCCCTGATCACGATCTATCTGATCGCCGATGTGGGAAGCATCGGTGGCGGATGGCTGTCCGGACGTTTTCTCAAGGCGGGCTGGACGCCGAACCGTTCCCGCAAAATCGCGATGCTGGCCTGCGCCCTCTCGGTGCTGCCGGTCATGCTCGCCGCTCAAGTGAGCAGCCTGTGGCTGGCGGTCCTGCTGGTGTCGATCGCGGCCGCGGCCCATCAAGGCTGGTCGGCGAATCTGTTCACACTGGTTTCCGACATGTTTCCCCGCAAGGCGGTGGGATCGGTCGTCGGCATCGGCGGGACGGCCGGAGCGGTCGGCGGCATGTTCATCGCCCTGGTGGTGGGCGCGATCCTGCAGGCGACCGGCAGCTACGTGCCGATCTTCATCATCGCCGGCGTCATGTATCTGGTGGCGCTGTTCGTCATCCATCTCCTCGTTCCGCGGCTGCAACCCGCACATCTCGAATGAATCTTTCGAAATGGCATCGTTCTGACGAACCGGCGCCAGCCGGTCCGTGGGAAAAAACGCGGAATCATTCCACTTGGCACGACGGTGCCATCACCACATAGAACACATATGATTTGGGCCTGGATTATCTTCATCGGTTTCGTGATCGCGATGCTGGCGCTGGACCTCGGCGTCTTCCACAAGGAGGCCCACGAGGTCTCCGTCAAGGAGGCCGCTGGCTGGAGCGCGTTCTGGGTGACGCTCGCGCTCATCTTCAACTACGGGATCTACCACTTCATGGGGCCGCAGGTGGGGCTCCAGTTCCTCACCGGCTACCTGATCGAGAAGGCGCTCAGCGTAGACAACATCTTCGTCTTCGTCCTCATCTTCAGCTACTTCCAGGTCCCGCCGCGCTACCAGCACCGGGTGCTGTTCTGGGGAATTCTGGGGGCGCTGGTCATGCGCGGAGCGATGATCGGGGCCGGCGCGGCGCTGATCCACCAGTTCCACTGGATCATCTACGTCTTCGGCGCCTTCCTGGTCTTCACCGGGCTCCGCATGGCGACCCAGAAGGAGATGGACATCGAGCCGGAGAGCAACCCGGTGATCCGGCTGGTGAGGCGCTTCGTGCCCGTCACCAACGAGTACCGGGGGCAGAGCTTCTTCGTCCGCGAGGAGCTGGCCGGACAGGTCCGCTGGGTCGCGACCCCGCTCTTCGTGGTG
>DATISV010000406.1:0-3034 GCA_035468505.1 Luteolibacter sp.
GATTTCACCGACCATGATGACGTCGGGGTCTTCGCGCAGGGCGCCGCGCAGGGCCTTGCCGAAGGATTCGGTGTGGGTGTGGACCTCGCGCTGGTTGACGTGGCAGCCTTTGGACTCGAAGACGTATTCGATGGGGTCTTCAAGGGTCAGGATATGGTCTTCGCGGTCGCGATTGATGAAATCGATGAGTGCGGCGAGGGTGGTGGACTTGCCGGAGCCGACGGATCCGGTGACAAGGATCAGCCCGTTCTGATAGCGGGTGAGGGGGGTGAGGTGCTCGACGGGCAGGCCGATGTCGTCAATCGAGCGGATCTGGGTGTTGATGATCCGGAAGGCCATGTCGAGGCCGAGGCGCTGTTTGACCACGGACGCGCGGTAACGGCCTCTTTCCGAAGCGTAGGCGAAATCGACGTCGCCTCTTTCCTGAAGGCGGTTCCACTCCGCGTCGCCCAGGAAGGAGCGGGCGAGCCGTTCGGTGTCCGCGGAGCTGAGCGGCTGGTGGTCGTCCCAGATCGGGGTGAGCTGCCCGAAGCGCCTCCATGCCGGCGGGAACGAGGTGGCGAGGTGGATGTCGGAACAATCGTATTCGCGGCCGAGCGCGAGGTATTGGTCAACGTGGTCGAGAACCTTGTGGGCGGACATAGGGGTTTGGCGGCGATGGCGGATGGATCAGGGAAGCGGTCTGGCAACCGGACGCTGGGGTGATATCGTGGAATGGGAGCGGAGCAAGAGTTCTTTGAGGCGGCCGGCGAGCCATGCCTTGAGAAGCGGCTTGGCGGCGGAGAAAAGCATGGCGAGTATGGCGAATAGCAGGCCCTTGGATCTGGCCGGCGCATGCTTCGGCTTGCGGCGCATCAGCAGGCTGGCGGCCATGCCGGAAACGAGCGATCCCGCCATCCAGCGGCCGGGGTGGCCGCCGAGCGCGGAGCGCAGGCGTGAGGGGACATCCAGATTCCGGCGCAGCTTCACCGCTTTTTCGGCGAGGTGCGAGCGGGCCGCAGCGGCCTGACGAATCAGTTCCCCGATGCGTTTTTCTTCTTCAGGGTTTCGAGCCATTGACGGTCTTTTTCGAATTCGGCGCGTGTCAGGGGAAACGCCGGCTCACCCGGTTTGTGGCGGGCGAGCAGGGCGAATGTGGCGATCAGGTGAATCACCGCGGTGATGATGGCAAGCCAATGCCACGGCCAACCGGTGGCGGCGGCGAGCAGGCCGATGCCGCCGGCGACGAGCAGGATCCACGCAAACAGCAGGCAGAGGGCTGCGGCGGCGATTTTCGCCACGCGCAGTGCGGCGTGCCTCGCTGAAGCGCGCGCTTCGAATTGAATGAGCGCGATGCGCGAGGCCACCAGCAAGGCGACCGAGTCGAGCCAGCCGGCAGGTTCGTCGGCGGGCGTGGGTCCCGGGATGGCCGGCTGAGGATGCGGATTCTGGTTTTCCGGGCTGTGATTCATGCGGCTGCGGCAGGGTGCACCCGGATCGAAATCGGGGCCGTGCGGAATGACCTGGACGTTTTCCGTTCGTTCAGCGGCGGACGATCAGCCCGATCAGGAAACCAAGACCCAGCGCGCTGACGACGCACTTGGTGGGATTCTGGCGGATGTAATCCTCGGCGGTGACGTGCAGTTCGCGAGCCCGGACGCGGGTGTCCTCCCACTGGTGAGTGGCGTTTTCCTTGAGGTGCTGGGCCTTGGCGGTGGCACGCTCTTTGAGTTCGTTGGCCTTGTTTTCCGCGGCGTGGACGAATTCGCGGGCTTTCTCGCCGGCGGCGGCGCGCAGGTCGTTGGCGGCCTGGCCGATAGAGGGATTCTGGGTGAAACCGGCTTCCGGATCGAGTGGTTCGGGAGTGGAGAATGGATTGGACATGGCTTGTGGGGGTTGCCGGCGCGATCTTCATGACCACGCGGCTACAAGCGACAGATGACACCTATCAGCGGAGGGCGCAAGACACGACTTGCGGAATTCCCGGGGTCATTGCGGATCGGCGACGATTTTCGCCTTGGGCGGATCACTGAGCAGTTCCTTCTGGCGGGGTGACGGATCGCTGAACATCACGTTTTCCCATACCGGCTCGTCCAGCGGCCCCGTGCCGCGGAACTGGAACATGCCGTAGAACGGCCGCAGCGGCAGGGTGAGCAGGCCGAGCAGGCCGCGCGCATTCATCCGCATGGTCATGTCGATGGTGCGCGCGGCCAGATCCACCTCGCCCTCGCCGGCGAAATTGAGCGAGGTGGTGGAGGTGTGGAAATCGTTGCTGCGCATGACCCCTTGGTCGACGCGGAAGGTGCAGAAGGCGCTCTTGGCACGCTCGAATCCCGCGCGGCGGTCCTGCAGGACGCCGCTGATGAGCGGGCTGAGCGGGCCGAAGATGGGGACCGAAAACAGCTCGGTTTTTTCCAGGGCGAAGAGTCCTTCTCCGTTCATGGTTTCCACCTTTCCGCCGGTGATGCCAAACTCGATGCGGCCGGTGAAAAGTCCGCCGCTTTTCATCTCATGGCCGTAGGTGGATGTCAGCGCGGCGAGGTCGAGCTTCGTCCAGGTGATCTCGCCCTTGAGTCTGCCGTTTTCCTGCCGGACGAAAGCGGCGGATAGCGGACCGTCGAAGGCGTTGAGCCGCAGGTCGTTCACAAAGACCCGCGGCCCGCTCACCCGGACCATGCCGGCGGGACGCGAAAGCGTGAGGTTTTTGCCGAGGAATCGATAGTCGGCGGCGGCGGTGGATTTGAAGGAAACATCGAGCCGCGTGCGCCCGCGCGGGGTCACATCCACCACGCCGCCGCCCGCTAGGCTGGGCGGCCTGTGGAAACGGTAGGACTCCAGATCGTCGGCCAGTTTCGATGCGAACAGACGCACCAGCGGAGCGGCCCAGATGTCTCCCGCCACATCCTCGACATGCACCAGCTTGTCCGCGGATACATACCGGACCCGGCCGACCCGCGCGGTGGTTTGCCGCGGGCCGCCGAAGTCCCGCCGCAACGCATAATCGTCATGGTCGAACACGACGGTGCCTTCATAAAAATCCAGTTCATGGTGACTC
>DATISV010000407.1:0-2487 GCA_035468505.1 Luteolibacter sp.
GATCGGCATCGCCACCAGGATGGAGAACGTCTCCATTCTCGCCGACAGCGGGTTGGATTTCATCACCCTGTCCACATCCGACTTCCTGATGCCGGACAAGGGTGACGAGGCGTTTGCGGAAAGACTCGCCGAGGTGAAAAAACACCAGCCGCCGGTTCTGGCAGTCAACAGCTTCATCCGTCCCAAACATTTGAAATGCGTGGGTCCGGAGGCCAATCACGACGAAGTGATGGAATGGGCCGAAACCGTCTTCCGCCGCGCGCAACAGGCCGGTGTGAGATTCGTGGTCTTCGGCAGCAACGGCACCCGCCGCGTGCCCGAGAACTGGCCGCTTGAAAAAGCGCGCGAGCAATTCGTGGAAGTGCTCAAGCGCATGGGACCTGTGGCGGAAAAACACGGCGTGATCGTGGCTCTGGAACAACTGCGGCCTGCGGAATGCAATTTCCTCAACCACATCCGCGACGGCGCGGAGATCATCCGCAAGGTCGCACACCCGAACGTGCGGCTGCTGGCCGATCTCTATCACATGAAACAATCCGGCGACACGCCGGAGGACCTGCGCGCCGCGATGGATGTGGTCGTGCACGTGGAGATCGCCGAGTTCGAAAAACGCACCATCCCCGGCACGGCGGACTCCGATTTCCGGCCGTTCTTCCGGGTCCTGCGCGAGGCCGGCTACTCCGGCCTCGTCAACATTGAGGCGGGAGGCTGGAAGATCGGGCAGATTCCAGCCGCCATCGCGGTGATTCGCGAGCAGGAAGCCGCGGTTGGCGATTTCAACGAGTGATATCCCGGTTCGGGCGCCAGATGGTTCGCGGGCGGTTATTCCGCATCGAGACGCAGGGCCGCTTTTTGCGCGGCGTTTTTGGGTTCCTTCGCCGCTTTGTTTTCCTCCGCCGCGGTGAGGCGCATGCCGACGGGTTTGGAAACGCCGAACTCCTCCATGGTCACGCCATACATCACGTCGGCGCGCGCCATGGTGCGCTTCGAGTGGGTGACTATGATGAACTGCGAGCGGTCGATGAAACGGTCGAGCACCTTCACAAAGCGGCCGATGTTCGCTTCGTCGAGCGGGGCGTCGAGTTCGTCGAGCACGCAGAACGGGCTGGGCTTGATCATGTAGATCGAGAACAGCAGCGCGACGGCGGTCATCGAGCGCTCGCCGCCGGAGAGAAGCGTGATCGATTGCAGTTTCTTGCCGGGCGGCTTGGCGATGACCTCGATGCCGGATTCGAGCGGGTCGCCCTCGTCCAGCAGCGTGAGGTCGGCCTGGCCTTTCTCGCCGAAGAGTTCCTTGAACATCGATTGGAAGTTGATGCGCACCTGGGCGAAGGTTTCGGCGAACAGGCGCTGGGTTTCCTCGTTGATGCGGTCGATGACTTCGAGCAGCTCGGTTTTCGAGGCGACGAGGTCGTCGTGCTGGTTGCGGAGGAAATTGTGGCGTTCCTCGAGTTCCTCGTATTCCTCGATGGCGTCGAGGTTGACCGGGCCCATGGCGTCGAGGCGGCGCTTGATGTCGGTGACGATGAGTTCCACGAAATTCCAGTCCGGCTCGCCGGTGGTTTCTCCGGGGATCTGGATGTCGTCATCGGCGGTGCCGTCGACCACGACGGTGGGCATGTCGTCCTCGGACTCGTCGGACTGGTCTGATGAGTCCGACTCGACGATGATCTGCCGACCGCTGCGCGCCTGCATGGCTTTCTGCGAGGCGATGCTGGCGAGGAGCGCGTGGGCGTCGGGTTCGAAGGTGGAGAGATCGATCTGATAGCGCTCCTGGATCATGTTGGCGAGGTTCTCCAGTCGCAGGTCGAGCTTGGTGGCGGCGACTTCCTCGCGGCCTTTTTGTTCGAGCACCTTGGCGTGTTCGCGGCGGACGGCGGCGAGCTGGGTTTCGGCGATTTCGATCGCCTCCAACAACTCGTTGCGGCCGGTGGCGCGGGATTGGATTTCCTTGTCGAGATCTTCGGCTTCGAGGCGGTGCGTTTCGCATTTCTCGGTGAGGCGGGCGTTTTCACCGGCGGCGGCTTCGATGCGCTGGGTGAAGGATTCGATTTCGGCTTCGCGGCGGATGGAAATCTCGCGCAATTCGGAGAGCCGTGCTTCCATCGGTTTTTGCTGCTCCTCGGCGGCGAGTTTGGCTCGGCGCTCGACGGCGAGTTCGGTGCGCAGCTCGTTGAGCATGGCATTCAACTCCTGCTCGCGGCTGGCGGTGAAGTCGGCTTCGGATTGCAGCCGGCGGACTTCGGTTTCGAGGGCTTCAAGACGCTCGCGGGAACCGTTCAGTTCGCCCTCCATGTGCTGGCGGCCTTCGGCGGCGGCGCGCTCGCGGCTTTCCAGTTCGCCGCGTTCCCAGCGGACGTTCTGGATCTTGGTTTCGAAGTTCTCGACCTCGCGTTTTGCCAGGCTGAGCTGGCCTTGGAGAGTGGACAGCTCGACGCGCTGGCGCTGCTGCCGTTCACGACCGGCTTCCATCTGTTCGCGCTGGGT
>DATISV010000408.1:0-4719 GCA_035468505.1 Luteolibacter sp.
ACGGACGCCGAGGCGGCCGTGATTTTCGACATGGCCCTCTCGGACAAACCCGCCGATGCCGAGGAGCGGGAGAAATTCGCGTTTTACCTGATGGTCTATCTCGGCCAGCTCGACGCCGCCCGGGGCTGGACCAAACAACTCCATCTGGGCGCCTTCCGCGGCGTCAACCGCCGCATGACCGGTCTGTTAGGGCCGGATACCGGCTACGACACCATCGGCGACACCCGCCAGGGAGCGGCGCTGGTCACCTACCTCGACGCGCTCGCACAAAACGACTCGTTGCCGAAAATCATTCTCTACAACCTGAATCCGGCCGACAACTACCTGTTCGCCGCGATGACCGGCGCGTTCCAGGACGGCACCGTCGCCGGCAAGATCCAGTTCGGATCCGGTTGGTGGTTTCTCGACCAGAAAAACGGCATCGAACTCCAGCTCGATGCCTTATCGGCCACGGGCCTGCTCTCGCGCTTCGTCGGCATGCTCACCGATTCGCGCTCGTTCCTCTCGTTCCCGCGGCATGAGTATTTCCGCCGCATCCTCTGCAACCTCATCGGCGGCGAGGCCGACCGCGGCGAACTGCCGGATGATTTCGACACCCTCGCCGCGCTGGTCCGCGCGATCAGTTACGACAACGCGGCAACGCACTTCGGATTCGATCTCTGAAATCTTCAGATCCTAAAAACCGCGTGTACGATAAGTGAACCAAACACCTGTCGTAGATTCCCCTTTCGTTGAATTTCCATACGCCCATGAGTTCCGCAGACATCACTCTCAAGACCCGCATCCGCCTCGGCGTCGTTCCCACCCACCTTCGCTTCGTCGGCTGTCTCGTTCCCGACGAGGCCGGCCGCTATCCGCGCGACGAATCCGGCGAAATCCGCATCGTCGCCGGCATGCGCGAGTTGTGCGATGCCTCCCGCGTGCCGCTCAACTGCGTGCAGATCTCGGTGTTTCCCGGCTGCGACGACGGCGACCTCGACGAGATGATCACCAAGCTCCGCGCGCTCGGGCTCGACGTGGATCTGATCATGATGCTCGGCGGCGTGAACCCGATGAATCCCGACGACGAGGACGCGGTGGTCGGCCAGCTCCTGCCCGGCATGAAGGCGGCGGTGAAACACGGCATCGGCACGGTTTCCTCCACCTCCATCGAGGGCTGGATGTTTCCCGGCGAGACCGAGCGCAGCGGCAAGGCCTTCGACGAAGCGGTCGCGCAAAACGTGAAAGTCCACCGCCGCGTGATCGAGGAGGCCGGGTTGTTGGAATCGAGCGTCGGCAGTTGGCACATCGAGTTCCTCCGCCCGGGCGAGTTCCAGACCTTCACCAACATCGACCGCGGCCGCGCCTTCGTCCAGGCCGCCAACGCGGCGCTCGGCAACAAGTTCTTCAAACTCATCGTCGATGCCGCGCATTGCGGAAACTCGGGCCTCAACATCGACCACAACATCGCCACCATCCGCAGCCTCGGCGAGGCCGACGAACTCGGTGCCTTCCACGCCACCCCGCCGACCACCCGCGGCTGCCTGAGCACCGACAACGGCTGGATCGGCGCGCTGCTGGCCGCGGCCGCCGCCACCGCCAAGTTGGAAAAAGTCTATGTGGAAATGTTCCATCACGAGGACGACGCGCTCCAGCCGCTGCGCGACCTCGAGCCGGGCTTCGGCGTCGATACCCGCGACGGCCGGAGTTACACCGAAACGATGGCCGACGGCCTGGCCGACATCGCCCGCCGCCTGAACAACCTGCGCGCCCGCGGCATTCTCAAGGATTGAAGCCATGCACCACGTCCACGGCGAGGTCTCGCATCATCTGTCCACTCCCGAGTTGGACTTGTACGTGACCGCCCGCGCGGGTCACATGGGACCAGTGGTGTTTCATCTCGATGGCCGCGACGTTTCGCCCTACACGCTCTCGCCCTGGCAGCCGGGGGAATTTCCCATCCAACCGGCGCTGCTCTCGGTGCTGCGCGGCGATTTTTTCTGCCTGCCGTTCGGCGGACAACTGCACGGCCCGCCCCACGGCGATCCCGCCAACGCGGAGTGGTTGTTGCTATCGATGGGCGAGCGCTCGGTCAGTCTGCGCCAGAAAACCACCGACACCGGCGCGGTGGTGGAAAAAATCCTCTCCACCCGTCCGGAACACCATGCGGTTTACATCGAAAACCTGATTTCGGAACTCGATGGAAATTATAACTACGGCACCCATCCCATCCTCGATCTATCAGCCATGCCCGAGGGCGCGGCGAGGATTTCGGTGAGCCCGTTCCGCCGGGCCTCGGTGTTCCCGGGCTTGTTTTCCGATCCAGCCAACGGCGAGCAACAAGCTTTGAAACCCGGCGCGGAATTCACCGACCTGCGCGAAGTCCCGCTGGCCGCCGGCGGCACCGCCGACCTCACCCGCTACCCGGCGCGCCCGGGCAATGACGACCTCGTGATGATGGTCAACGAAGCGCCGCATCCCGGCCAGCCCTTCGCGTGGTCGGCCGCGGTGCTGGATGGCTGGATGTGGTTTTCGCTGAAAAACCCCGTCGATTTTCCCGCCACCTTGTTCTGGATGTCGAATGGCGGCCGCAGCGGCCCGCCGTGGAACAGCCGCCACACCGGGCGCATCGGCATCGAGGAGGTGTGTTCGTATTTCAGCCACGGCGTAGATGAGTCGCGCAAGGCGTCTCCCGGTTTCCCCGTCACGCGCAAGTTCGACGCGCACGAAACCGTTTCCCTGAGAGTCGTGCAGGGCGTTGCCACGGTTCCGGACGGCTTCGGCATGGCCGTGCGAATCCACCCCGTCGGCGAGAATACCGTTGCCATCACCGGCGAATCCGGCAAGGAAATCACCATTCCACTCGAATGGGAATACGTTCTCTGAAATCCACTAACAACCCATGAGCCAACCACTCACCACCCAAGACCTCACCATCACTTCGAAGAACCTCAAGGCGCTGATCGACGGCCACCTTGAAGACACCGGCGGCCTGCTGCGCCTGTGCCCGAACTGGGTTCCCCGCTCGTTCCTGCAACCCGGCCTGCGCATCAAGCTCCACCCGAACGACACCTACGCCTACGGCCTGAGCCGCGGCGGCATCGACGAGCGCTGGTTCGGCTCCACCACCGAAACCGCCAACGAAGGCCGTGATGCGGACGAGGGGCTCTCCTATGTAGTCGTCGGCAACGAGCGTTTCACCCTGCGCGACGCCATCACCGATTGCGGCGCACAAATCATCGGCCAGACGCTGTGGGACAAATACGGCAAGTGGCCGGTTTACTCGAAGTTCTTCGACAACATGGGCCCCATCCCGCACCACATGCACCAGAACGACGCGCAGGCCGCGCTCGTCGGTCAGGAGGGAAAACCGGAGAGTTATTACTTCCCGCCGCAGCACAACAACGTCGGCAACAATTTCCCCTACACCTTCATGGGCTTTGAACCCGGCACCACGCGCGACCAGGTCCGCAAGTGCATCGCGGACTGGCACAAGGGCGACAACGGCATCCTCAACCTGTCCAAGGCCTACAAGCTCAAGGTCGGCTCCGGCTGGCTCATCGATCCCTGCATCCTTCACGCGCCCGGTTCGCTCTGCACCTACGAACCGCAGTGGGGATCCGACGTGTTCGGCATGTATCAGAACCTCGTCGAAGGCCGCGAGGTTCCGTGGTCGCTGCTCGTGAAGGACATGCCCAAGGACAAACACCAGGACATCGACTTCATCATCGACCAGCTCGACTGGGAGAAAAACACCGACCCGAACTTCAAGGACAACCATTACCTCGAACCCGTCACCGCGGAGAAAGGCGAGGGCTACCACGACAAGTGGATCGTCTATGGCAAGGTGGACGGCTTCCAATACTTCACCGCCAAGGAACTCACCGTCGAACCCGGCGCCACCGTCACCATCAAGGACAACGGCGCCTACTCGCTGATCGTCGTCCAAGGCGAGGGCTTCGCCAACAAGCTGCGCCTCAACTGCCCGAAGCTCCTGCGTTTCAACGAACTCTCCAACGACGAGTTCTTCTGCACCGAGACCGCCGCCAAACAAGGCGTCACCTTCAAGAACACCTCGCTCACCGAGCCACTCGTAGCGCTCCGCTACTACGGTCCCGAAATGAATCCCGACGCCCCCGCCATGGGAGCCTACAAAAACCAATAAGCAGTTCTCTTTCTCCTTAAAACTGAACACTGAAAACTAACAAACTCCTCTTTATGAAACTCCACAACGCCATGTGGCCCGGCCTCGTCGGCAAAGAGCCGGACACCGACCACCCTCCCATCTCGCTCGAACGCATGCTCGAACTCACCACCGCCGCCAACGTCAACGGCCGCAAGTTCGACGGCGTGGATCTCTTTGTTTTCCATCCGCACACCGATCCGGACGCGTCCGAGGACACGATCAAGGCCATGGCCGACCAGATCGCCGCGCTCGGTTTGAAAGTCGGCTCGCTCGTCGCTCCCGTCTGGCCTGGCACCGTCGGCGGCTGCGCCTTCGGCTCGGATGAGGATCGCAAGAACTTCGTGCTCGCCGTCGAGAAAGCCTGCCGCGTCGCCAACATCCTCAAGGCCCACGGCGTGCGCGAATACGGCGTCATCCGCATCGACTCCGCGGGCGGTCCGTCCGATTGGGCGAAAGACCCGGCCGGCAACACGAAGAAGATCGCAGAGACCTTCCGCGAAGCCGGCAAGCTCGCCGAACATCACGGCGAACGCCTCGCCGCCGAAGGCGAAATC
>DATISV010000409.1:0-2070 GCA_035468505.1 Luteolibacter sp.
CGAGGTCCACCGCCTCCCAGTCGCTGCGCGGGCGGATCTCCGCGGTCACCGACTCAAGCTTCATCGCCGACCCCCTTTCCGGCGCGGAGGAGATAGACCGTGCAAAGAATCCACCCGAGAATCCCGACTGCATACTTCACATCCGATGGCAGCGGTTGCGCCGACCAGAAGCCCTCGACCACCGCCGCGAAGGTCGTGAGCAGCGCCGCGCCGTAGATCAGCGGCAGCGCCTTGCGCGAAGCTTCGGCAAGCGCGCGGGTGCGCGGCAGCCGGCCGGGCTTCAGGATCGCCAGCCCGAGCCGCATGCCCGCCATGCCGCTCACCACCATGCCTAACAGCTCGTACGACGACTGACCGCTGACGAAGGTCCAGAACGACTCCGGATCGCAGGCATGGTTCACGTAACCCGCCGCCGCGCCGAGATAGACGCCGTTGAAAAGCAGGAAAAACAAGGTGCCGATCCCCGCGAGGATGCCGCCGGCGAAGATCCGGAAATCGATCGACACGTTGTTGTAGATGTAAAAACAGAACATCATGAAGTTCGATCCATACTCCTCGCGCAGATGCGAGATCTGCTGGTCGCGGCCGCCATACATTTGTTCCATCGACGACATGCCATCCGCGCCCAGCACCGACTGCACCCAGCGGATTTCATGCTCCGGCGTGAGCATCATCGCGATGAACGGCAGCCAGAAAAACGCGCTGCACAGCCAGAACAGCTTCCAATCGCGCCTGACAGCCTGCGGGAAACCGGCGGTGAGAAACCTCGCCACCGCGCGCCAGCCGCCGCGGCGTTTTCGATAGATCAACTCGTAGCCGCGGATCACCAGCGCGTTGAGCCGCTCGGTGACGCGCGCGCCATACATTCGCGACTGCGCCAGCGACAGGTCCACGCACAGTTCGCGGAACATCCGCGGCATTTCGCCCGCCGCCGCGTCCCGCCGGCCCTTTTCCAGCGCCGTCACCAGACGCTCGTATTCCTGCCAGCGCTGCTGGTTCTTGCTCTCGAATTCCGTGGAAGTCATGCGCGGCCGCTACCGATGCGATACGGCGCGCAGGTTGGCCGCGGGCGCGTGGCGCGTCGATGCCCAACTTCGCGGAATTTCAATCGCGCTGCGACTTCGGGCTCACTTGCCCCAGCGTTCGAGCAGGGTACGGGCCATGTCGCCCGGTGATTCGGCGACGGCGATGCCGCACTCGGCGAGGATCGCTTTCTTGGCCTGGGCGGTGTCTTCCGTTCCACCGACGATGGCGCCGGCATGGCCCATGCGACGGCCCGGAGGCGCGGTGGCTCCGGCGATGAATCCGGCGATCGGTTTCTTGCAGTTTTCCTTCGCCCAGCGCGCGGCTTCGACTTCGGCGGTGCCGCCGATTTCGCCGATCATGATGATGGCTTCGGTTTCCGGATCGTCGTTGAACATCTGCAACACGTCGAGATGCGAAGTGCCGTTGATCGGATCGCCGCCGATGCCGACGCAGGTGCTCTGGCCGTAGCCGAGCGTGGTGAGTTGCCAGACGGCTTCGTAGGTGAGCGTGCCGGAGCGCGAAACGACGCCGACGTTGCCGCGCTTGTGGATGTAGCCGGGAGCGATGCCGATGCGGCAGCCGCCATGGCTTTTTTCGCCGTGTCCGGGTGTGACGAGACCGGGGCAATTTGGGCCGATCAGGCGCGATTTCGAACCGACAAGCATCGCCTTGGCGCGCATCATGTCCATCACCGGGATGCCCTCGGTGATGCAAACGATCACCTCCACACCTGCGTCGGCCGCTTCAAGAATGGCGTCGGCCGCGAATGCGGGCGGCACGAAAATCGCGGAAGCGGTGGCTCCCGTTTCCTTCACCGCTTCTCCGACGGTGTCGAAAACCGGCACCTTGTCCTCGAATTTCTGGCCGCCCTTGGTGGGCGTCACGCCGGCCACGATCCGGGTGCCGTAGTCGAGCGAGAGCTTGGTGTGGCGAGCGCCGAACGCGCCGGTGATGCCCTGCACGAGGACCTTGGTGTTTTCGTCGATGAGGATGGACATGGGAAGAAGTGGTGAGTGATCAGTGATCAGAAAAGATTTATTGAAC
>DATISV010000410.1:0-1752 GCA_035468505.1 Luteolibacter sp.
ACTTCGGTCTCTTCGCCAACCTGCGTCCGGGCGTATGCCTGCCCGCGCTCACCCACGCCTCGCCGGTGAAACAGGAACTCATCGCCGATGGATTCGACGTGCTCTGCGTGCGCGAACTGACCGGGGGGGTCTATTTCGGCACGCCCAAAGGCCGCCACGAGGAAAACGGCGAACCGGTCGCGCTCGACACGATGATTTACAAGAAATCAGAGATCCAACACATCGCCCGAGTCGCCTTCACCGCGGCGATGGGACGGAAGAAAAAACTGCTCTCCGTGGACAAGGCGAACGTGCTCGCCTCCTCGGTGCTGTGGCGCGAAACCGTGATCGAAATCGCCAAGGAATTTCCCGAAGTCGAGTTGTCGCACATGTATGTGGACAACGCCGCGATGCAGCTCATCCGCCGTCCGGGATCGTTCGACGTGCTGGTCACCGAGAACCTCTTCGGCGACATTCTATCGGACGAACTGGCGATGATTTCCGGTTCGCTCGGCATGCTGCCGTCCGCCTCGCTCGGCCACGACAACGACGAGGGGCTTTACTTCGGCATGTATGAACCGTCCGGCGGTTCCGCGCCCGACATCGCCGGCCAGGGCATCGCCAATCCCATCGCGCAGATCCTTTCGCTCGCCATGCTGCTGCGTTACTCGCTCGCCGAAACGCAAGCCGCCGAAGCCATCGAAAACGCGGTTTCCAAAACCATCGCCGACGGCTTCCGCACCGGCGACATCGCCACCGGCCGCGACGGCGAAACCAAGGTCGGCACCTCGGGCATGGGCGATGCGATCCTGGCGCGGCTCTGACAGATGTGTCAGAGGAGACCCTGGCCTGTTTGCAAAAACGGATCGATGACTCGGATGCCGTGGTGCTCCCGGTCTTCGGGTGTGGTTCCGCCATTGCGGCTCCATCGCGATTTCCCGGGTTGCAGCGCGCCCCCGGGCGGGACATCATCCGGCATCCGCGGCACGCTTCCCCGTCATGCTTGATCTCGATACCATTCTCCAGGATTTCCTCATTCTCGACCAATCGGTGAACGGCCGCCGGCTGGTCTATCTGGACAACGCGGCCACCACCCAGAAGCCGTTGGCCGTGCTGCTCGCTTCCCGCCATTATTATGAGGCGGTCAACTCCAACATCCACCGCGGCACCCACAAGCTCGCCCGTGCCGCCACCGAGGCATTTGAAAAAGCGCGCCAGACCGTCGCCGCGCACCTCAATGCGGCGAGCGCCAACGAGATCGTCTTCACCTCCGGCACCACCGCCGGGATCAACCTCGCCGCCACTTCGCTCGCCCGCTCTGGCCGGATCGCCGCCGGCGACGAAGTGCTCATTTCCACCCTCGAGCACCACTCGAACATCGTCCCGTGGCAGATGCTCTGCCAGCAGACCGGAGCCAGCCTCCGAGTGATTCCGTGCCACGACGACGGCTCGCTCGACCTCGACGCGTTCCGCACCCAACTTGCCGGCGGCCGTGTGAAAATTCTCGCCCTGACCTGGATTTCCAACGCCTTCGGTACTGTCAACCCGATCGTGGAAATGACCCGCGCGGCCCGTGACGCGGGCGCTCTCGTGCTCATCGACGCCGCCCAGGCCATCGCCCACCTGCCGGCCGACGTCCAGGCGCTCGGCGCCGATTTCCTCGTGTTTTCCGGCCACAAGATCTACTCCACCACCGGTAGCGGCGTGCTCTGGGGCCGCGAAGCGCTGCTCCAGGAGCTCCCGCCATGGCAGGGCGGGGGAGAGATGATCAAG
>DATISV010000411.1:0-3741 GCA_035468505.1 Luteolibacter sp.
CGACCGTGTAGGTCGTTCCCAGTCGGGCCCGCCTGCGCCTGCCACGCGCCATGCCTCCCGCATGGTAGGACAGGTAGCAATTCCGGTTCGGGTAGGCATTCCGGCGGATCTCCCGGGAAATGGTCGAGGCCGACCGGCCCAGGGCTCTCGCAATCGAGTTCACCCCCCGCCGATGGCAAAGCATGTTCCCGATCACGGCTCTCTCGTCGTCTGTAAGATGCGTATATGTCTTCATGGCGCAGCCACACACCCGATCTCCCTCCTTGTAAAGCGCGGGGTGTTGCGCTTATCTTGTGAATTCGCGAAGCCTAACAAGCCGTGAGTGGCAACCGGCGATAACGTATCTTTTTGAATTCGGGCTTCCATCTCGCCGGTGCCACCACTATACGTTCTCCAAGAAAAATGAAATCCACCCTAAAACGCATCAGCCCAATGTTGGCCGTCGCTGATATGCCTAAGACAATATCATTTTACTGCGATATTCTTGGTTTCACGATTCAGATGGAATCCGACGACTACTCGATTATCTCTCGGGATGGATCAACTATCCACCTGATGAAGGCGGCCACTGAGGAGGTCTTGCGGTGTGTGCGGGGTCACACAGAGATCTATTTAGAGGTGGATGATATTTCTGAACTGTGGAGCCACGTTGAACCTTTCAAGGATCAGTATAAGATTAAAGGTTTGATCGAGCAGCCTTACGGTATGACGGAATTCCACATTGGAGATCCGAATGACTGCCTGGTATTTGTGGGACAACCTACAAACAAGTAATAAAAATCCATGGAGAACAAGCCGCGCCACGCAACCACTAGTAGCCGTTCTGTTTCGATGATTTCCGGTAACTACAACCTCAACCGTGTAAGACACTTCCGCCCTCGCCACTAGGGGTGCATGTGCTTTACTTTCTCTGAATCATCATGGCTGCCAACAAGAATCGTCTAACACCAAAGTATCAAGTGTGGGTGGACACTCGGAACAGGTTTCGGTTGTCACATGCCCACATCCAGATGGCACGAGAGATCGGGCTCAATTCCAGGAAACTCGGCAGCCTCGCAAATCACGGCCAGGAGAGGTGAAAATCGCCATTGCCGCAGTTCATCGAGGAACTCTATCACGAACGTTTCGGAAGGGACCGTCCTGAAGTGGTCAGGACAATCGAGGAGCTTGCACAGAAGAAGCGGAGGCGGCAGAGCGCAACTCATGAATCCGCCCCCATCGAACCGGTGAACGAAATCGATGGAGATCCATTCTGACGCATGCCCCATCGACATCTCCAAATCCGCCATCGCCGCCCTGACCTCGCCGTTGGCACCGGCTGCGGTCATCGGAGTCAGTTGGATATCAATTTGACGACCTGTCAGATCAGATGACAGAACATGGCGTCGCGCAGCTTGGGTTCGAACCAGGTGCTCTTGGGCGGCATGATGCCGCCGGCGTCGGCGATTTCCATGAGGTCCCCGATGCCGGTGGGGAACATCGAGAAGGCGCAGGCGAATTCGCCGGAATCGACCATCTTTTCCAGTTCCGCGGTGCCGCGGATGCCGCCGACGAAGGCGATGCGCTTGCTGGTGCGCGGGTCGTCGATGCCGAAGAGCGGCGCGAGCACCTCGGTTTGCAGCAGCGAGACGTCGAGCAGGTCGATTGCGCTGCGGCCGGTGGCGAACTCCGGCTTGAAGGCGAGCCCGCGCCATTGGCCGGCCATGTAGAATGACAGGTCGTGTTTTCTGGCAGGCACGGAATCCGCAGTTTCGGAAATATCGAACACGCGGCCGAGCGCGGCGAGGATTTCCTCCGGCGAATGGCCGTTCAGGTCCTTGAGCGCGCGGTTGTAGGCGAGGATCTTCATCTGGTCGTGCGGGAAGATGACGGTGAGGAATCCCGCGCTGCCGCCGTCACCGCCGCGGCTCTGATAGACGCGCCCCGCCGCGGCGCTGCGGTGGTGTCCGTCGGCGATGTAAAGCGCGGGCAGTTTCGCGAACCCGGCGATCAGGAAATCGATGTCGGCCTGCTCCGCCACCGGCCATGAACTGTGGCGCACGCCGTCCGGCGCGGTGAAGTCGATCTCCGGCGCGCCGGCCGTGATGCGGGAAACGAGCGCGTCGATTTCCGCCACCGACTGATAGGTGAGAAACACCGGTCCGGTCTGCGCGTTGAGCGTCTCAATGTGGCGCACGCGGTCGTCCTCCTTGTCCGGTCGCGTCAGTTCATGTTTTTTGACGACGTTGTTGAGGTATTCCTCGCAGCTTGCCAGCGCGACCAGGCCGGTCTGGCTGTGATCGCCCATGATCTGGCGGTAGAGATGGAACACCGGCTTGGCGTCGCGCCGCAACACGCCGTCGGCGATGAGTTTCTCGAAGTTTTCCCGGCCCTTGGCATAGACCGCGTCGCTGTACGGATCGGTGTCCTCGGGCAGGTCGATTTCCGGTTTGGAAACATGGAGGAAGGAAAGCGGATTGCCCTCCGCCATCACCCGCGCCTCGGCGGAGGACATGACGTCATAGGGAAGCTCGCAGACTTTGGCGGCGAGTTGCGGGTCGGGGCGGAGCGCGGCGAAGGGAGTGACGGTGGCCATGGGCAGGCGGTGGGCTTAGAACACCGTCGCCCGGCACGCAAGACCAAGCCCGCGTTCAAGGCGTGTCCTGATTGGCGGCGCTGCCCGCCTGGAGTTGCTCGATGTGTTTCCGCAGGTCGGCGAGGCGGCCTTCGCGGTCGGCGTCGCGTTTTTCGGCCTTGGAGAGCAGGGCGAAGGCGCCCTCGAAGTCGCCGCGCTGTGCCATCAGGGTGGACAGGATGCGCAGTTCCAGGATGCCGGGCTCGCCGGAATCGGCCGGAGCGGGCGGCTTGATGTCCGATCCCCAGACGCTGGCGAGCAGCTCGTAACTCGGCCGGTGTTCGTCGTAGAGCATGCGGTGGGTGAATGGCCAGTAGTCGTTGCCGACGAAAAAGGTCTCGGTCATTTCGGCGAAGAACTCCTTGTGGTCGGTGAGCCCGTAGTGCGCCCGGAGGGGACCCGAGACGTGGGGCACGCGGTCGAACTTGCGGCTGTCGCAGAACGCCTTGTAGCCGGCTAGGATGCCGGGGTGGTCGAAGCCGAGCACGCGGTCGTGATAGGCGTGGGCGAGTTCGTGGAGCACCACCGAGGAGCTGTCCGGGCGGCTGGCCTCGCGGATCAGCGATGCGGCGCGGGTGAACTGCACGGCCTTGCCCATGGCTGGATCGTAGCCGTGTTTTTCCAGCCAATCCGCCTCGGGATGGTAATGCGCGTTGCCGAGCGGATGGTCGCGGTCGAGGTAGATCGGGACTTCCTTCATCCTCGCCACCGGCTCCGCGGGCAGGCGCAGCGCGATCTGGTGCAGCCGCTCGCCCAGGATGCGCAGCGCGAGATCGCCGGTCTGCTTGTGCTCGCCGGACAGCAGACTGGCATCGACATGGACCTTCCAGCCCTCGATCTCGCGGATTTCGTGGTCGATGCGGACGGTCTTGGGGGAATTTTCGGCCGAGGCGAGGGATGTGGCGGCAAGCGCGGACGCGGCGGCGATTTGGAGGATTTTCATGTGAGCCATGGGGAAGGGATGGAGGTTCGGTTGATCGGATTTCCGACGGCTATCGTGCAGGGTGCCATCGCGTGCAACTCTGTCGATACGATTTGCCGTCGTGGTCTCTTGCGTTGGCGAAATGAAAATCGCAGGGTTTCCCGCTGCGGAAACGGGAAACGGGCGTTGCCGCCCCCGGTCTTGA
>DATISV010000412.1:0-1821 GCA_035468505.1 Luteolibacter sp.
CACCACCATCGTCATCGCCCACCGTTTCTCGACGATCCGCAACGCCGGCGTGATCCATGTCATGCAAAACGGCCGTCTCGCCGCCAGCGGCTCGCACGAGGAATTGATGCGCGATGCAAACGGCCTCTACGCGCATCTCTACCGGCTCCAGTTCCAGGAGCAGTAAGCCACATGAAATCCGCGCTCATTCTCGGACGGACCAACGGCGCGGGACTCGACCGCGACGCGGCCCTGCTCGCCGCCGCGCTCAAGACCGCCGGCGTGGAAACACGCTGCCCGCCCTGGAAGGATCCGCGCACCATCTTCGAAACTTCATTGCGTGCCGACGCCGCCATCCACCTCGAACGCGTCGCGCCATGGTGGTGGAAACACAAGGCAGCGCTGCACATCCTGATTCCCAACCAGGAACGCTTTCCGCTTCGTCTGTTAGGAAAACTCCGGCGCATCGACCAAGTCTGGTGCAAGACACGCCACGCCGCGGAAATTTTCGCCAATCACCATTCCGACGTCCGTTACATCGGTTTCACATCCGAGGACCGCTTGTTGGAATCCATCACTCCGGACTATGGGAAATTCCTCCACCTGGCCGGACGCAGCACCTTCAAGAACACCGCGCTCGTTTTGGAGCTATGGCAAAAGCACCCCGAGTGGCCGCGGCTCACCGTGATCCAGCATCCCGACAACGCGCCGTCCGCCGTGCCGTCCAACGTCGATCTCATCAGCCGCCACCTGCCCGATGAGGAGCTGCGCGAATTGCAAAACTCGCACGGCATCCACCTCTGTCCGTCGATATCCGAGGGCTGGGGCCACTACATCGCCGAGGCCATGTCCTGCCGGGCCGTGACCGTCACCACCGACGCCCCGCCAATGAACGAACTGGTCACCGCCGAACGCGGCGTGCTGGTGCCCCATCATCGCAGCGAGCCGCGCCATCTGGGCCGCAATTTTTTTATTGATCCCGCCGCACTCGAAACCGCCGTGACCGCGATCATCGCCATGCCCGATGAAGATAAAACACGCATTGGAGCCGCGGCGCGCGAGTGGTTCCGACAGAACGATGCAGGATTTTCATCGCGGGTCGCCGCGGCGCTGGCGGATTGCGTCTGTTAGGGCTTGCTCATGAAGCGCCCGATCCGCTCCCACAGGGCGGCCACGCGTTTCCGCTTGCTCGCGCGGTTGAGCGCCCGGCTGAAGCGCTTGAACGGCAGGATGGTGGAAACGCCCAGGCCGTCGATCAGCACGAAATGATGACCCCGCTCCGGATCGTATGCGCGCACGATGTTGGCCGGGTTAAGATCGGCGACGATGATGTCGCTTTCGATCAATGCCGCGGCGAAGCACTCCAGTTCGGCACGGATGGTGTCGTCCACCAGCTTTCCCTTGGCGAGCCGCGCCAGGGTGGGCGCAACGTTTCCCTCCCGATCGAGCGCCGCCTCCATCACCATGCCGAGTCCGAGATCGGTTTCCACGTAGCCGGTGATTTTCTGAGCGAACGGCACACTGGCTCCATGCTGCGCGTAGCCGGCGATGTATTCCTCGGTCTCGCGGATGAATGAGATATATTGTCCGTAACGCCGGCGCTTCTTGTACCATGGCATGCCGGAGCCCCAGCGCTGGTCGATCACGTCCGGGCGGATCACCTTCACCAGCAGCGAGGGGTCGTGCGGATGGCGGAACACCAGCCGCATGCGCCCTCTGGCCACCGGCTCGATGCCGTCAAGCCGCAGCAGTTCGGTATCGCTTCCGGTCATGGCGGATCGAACACGCCACGGAACAGCGCCGCGGCTTCGGGGTGGTTTTTCCAGTTGGCATGGAAACGGC
>DATISV010000413.1:0-3249 GCA_035468505.1 Luteolibacter sp.
AACCCGCCTTTCCCAATCCCATTCATCCGCCATTAAACCCAAACTGGCAAATGGTTCCCCGATCCGCCATGCGATCCAGTGACAGGGAATCCCATCTTCATTTGAGCTCACAACACGCGGCGTCCCTGGATCACCCTGACGAGAATCACGATGACTGCCGCGACCAGCAGGATGTGGATGAAGCCCCCGAGCGTGGAACTGGTCACCAGACCGAGAACCCACAGCAGCAGGAGGATGATGGCAATGGTCATTAACATGGAATCGGTTTCTAGCGGGTTATGGGTCGTTAGCGGGCGGATTCCTCGATGTTTTCGCCGACGGTTTCGACGTCGCTTCCAAAGCCGCGGACGGTGCCGCAACCCGCGCTGAAGACCACCGCGAGAGCGGAGGCGAGAATGAGAATGATGGTGCGTGTGAGTGATGTTTTCATGGCTTTCATTGGTGGGGTTTCCACATGGGTTTATTAGGTGCGGCATGTGGCGGGCGCCATGGGGTGAAACCCTACCTCAAGGGCCGTCGCTCTGGCGGTCGATGATGCCGCGCAGGTAATCGCGCGCCTCGCGCGCCCGCCGCATGATGCGCTCGGGCGGTTCGCCGCTGTCGGCGAGTTCCAGGATCAGCGGCCCGTGGAAATTCCACTGCCGGAGCTGGCGGATGAGCGAGATCCAGTCGATCGCGCCCTCGCCGGGCGAGAGGTGCTCGTCGCGCTCGCCGTGGTTGTCGTTGACGTGGAGCATGCGCAGGTGGCCGGAGAGCTTGTGAACGACGGTGCGCAGGTCCTTGGAGAGGAACGCGTGGCCGGTGTCCAGGCAGGTGCCGACATTGGTTTCGCGGATCGCCCCCAACAAAAACATCAGATCGCTCACGTGGCCGAACATCAGGTGCGGCAGCATGTTTTCCAACAACAGCGTGAGTCCGGCATGGCGGCAGTGCGCGGCCACCTCGTTGAGGGAATCCGCGGCGTTTCTCATCCGGCGGTACCATTCCTCCGGCGGCGGCCTGCCCACCCGCTCGGGACCGGGATGAAGCACGACATATTTCGCACGCAGCATGGCAGCGGCGTCGCAGGCGGCGATCACCTCGCGCACGGCGTGCGCGCGATGCGCCGGATCGGGCGACGAGATATCGATCGCATCCGCGAACGGCGCATGGAACGAATTGGCGTCCATGCCGAGCGACTTCATCATCTCAGCCGCCTTTTCCACCTGCTCGTGGTTGTGATAGTCGAGATGCGCGGGAAACGAGCAGACCTCGATGGTATGGAAACCGCCGTCGCGCACCTGTGGCAGCGCGTGGAGGATGTCGGTTTTGCAAAAGCATCCGGTGGAGATGCCGCAGCGCCAATCGCTCATGCCATGACGGGGTTCGGGTTGAAGCGCGAGCGGAGCGCGACGTGCAAAGGGCCCAGCGAGCATCCGCAAGGGTTCCAGCAGAACTGCTTTTCCTGCTCGGAAACGCAATTGAAGTCCACGCCGGTATCGAGACCGGTGGCCAGTTGCCCGGCGAAGAGCCGGACGTAAAACTCCGCGCGCAAAGCCGGATTGTAATGACGCCAGCAGCCGCCCCAGCCGAATGCCGGATTGGAAAAGCGGGCGCGGATCAACCCGGCGATGTGGCGCGGATGCCAGTCTTCAGCCAGCAGGCAGCGCGTCACCAACTGCATGCCGGACGGCTTGAGCAGCCAGTCGTTCGGGTCCGCCAGGACATGCGCCGCGCAGGGCGGCAGCGATTCGAGCGGAGTGATATCATATCCCCCGCCCCACGACGACGGGTGGTCCTGCGGGATCGAGTAAAACTCCCGGTGAAACGCGCACAGCGGCGAATGAAGGTAATCTTCGAGCAATCGCTGCGTGCCACGCTCCTGCACCGGGATGTTCACGCCGGCGCGTTTCGCCAGCGCCACCACCTTGTCCGGCCGGTGCCGTTCGCGCAGCAGACGCGTCATGTCCATTTCGTGCAGCGGCAAGGTGAAAAACTCGCGCACCAACCGCTCGATCCCGCGACCGCGGATCAACCCCGAAAGCCATGGCTTGCGATACACCGTGTAGGGAATGCGGATCATCCGGCTGTGCAGCGGATCGCCGTATTCCGAGAGATCGATCGAAAGCATCTCCCGCATCCCCGAAGCGGCAGGCCCCACGTGCACGGCGGTGATTTCCACCGGCACCTCGCAGCGCGGCTCGGCGTCCGCTTTCACCAGCTGCGCGAAATGCTCCATCATCAGCCCGACATGCGAAAACACCAGCTCGACCGGTGCCGCCGAGACGTCCGGCGGCGTGCAGATGCCCAGCCCCGCGATCGACCGCGCCACCGGCGAATCCCGCGGCACCCGCCACACGAAATGGTGCCCCTGGCCGGTCACCAGATGCAGGTAGCGGATGCCGAACGAGAGCAGGCGCGCCTCGATCGCCTCCACCAGCGGCTCCTGCAGCCGGAAAATCCGCGGCGCGTGCAGGTAGGCCTCGGCCGGGTCGTCGAAGTTCACATATTCGATGTCGAGATGGATCAACATCGATTCCCGGTCCTCCAGCGAGCGCGCCAGCTCGCAGCCGTCCTCGAGCATCCGGTCGAGCGCTTCCGGCGGCTGGCGCTCGAAAACCGACGGATTGTCCGGATCGAGCCGGCCGAGAAACACACAGGTCGCGTCGCGCAGCCGGTGACCGCCGAGGTATTCCACGATCCGCCGGCGCACCGCGGGGTCGCGCCAGACTTCTCGGCTGACGGACCGGGGAGCCGCCAGCAATCGGGAACCGCTCTTCATGGCGGTAAAAAACTAGGACGTCCGCGCGAATTGTCGATGGGGAATACCGGCACTAGCGGCTTGCCAGTCCCTGCCCCCGGCGTTTACCTCGCTTCCGCGCCCCGGTAGTTCAATGGATAGAACGAGGGTTTCCTAAACCTTAAATACAGGTTCGATTCCTGTCCGGGGTATTTCTCGCCTGAGTCCCAATCCACCCCCGCAACCGATGAAATCCTTTCCGATTCTCCTGTTTTTGTTCGCCGTGGTTTTTTCGGCATTCGCCCATGCGGCTCCGGTCACCGCCCGCTACCTGCGGTTTGAGGGTTACTACTCGACCCACTACGACAGGATCAACATTCATGAAATCGAGGCTTATGCCAATGGTTTGAATGTGGCTCCAACGGCGGCGATCACCATCAATTCAGGTTCCCCCGGTTTGATCCCGAGATTGACAGACGGGATCACCACCGGCAGCAGCTACTTCTATTCCGAATCAACCGACGACGGCC
>DATISV010000414.1:0-2304 GCA_035468505.1 Luteolibacter sp.
GGGACGGTCGGGAGAATTTGAGCGCCACACCACCGAGCAATATCCTGACCGACGTTCCCGGTGGCGGCAATCCGCGCCGCTTTTTCGTGGTGATCGAAAAAGACGCACCGTAGCGAACGGGTTGCCGTAATGGTGGCACAAGGCAATCCCGCTTCGCATGATGGTCCCGCCAATTCCCGCTGTTTGGTGAATGGGATTGCCGCGGAATTTCGCGCCGGTAGAGTGCGGCCAGTTCCAGCCACGCCATGATCAAACCATCCATCCTTTCCCTCATGCTCGCCCTGCCGCTCGCGGCGGAGGTTTTCCCCGGCGCCGATGAAAACACGCCGTCGCACGCGCACTACTTCACTTGGATCAACAACACCAACGAGGGGCCCATGGCTTCGCAAACCGCGGCGAATCTCGAGTTCTTCCAATGGCTGCACGACGAATACGGCATGACGCTCGACATCTACGCCTTCGACGCCGGAGCCATCGACGCGCCGGAATACTACGGCTCGACCTCAACGCGGAAATTCAAGCAGCAGTTTCCGCAGGGTTTCGCGCCCTTCGCGAAGCAGGCGGCAAATTTCGGTGGCCGCCTCGGCGTGTGGCTCGGTCCCGACGGCTTCGGCGACACGCCGGAAGAGGAACAGGCACGCATCGACCTGCTCGCCGGCTTCTGCCGCGATCACGATTTCCAGCTCTTCAAAATGGACGCCGTCTGCGGCCAACTCCGCGACGAGAAACAACCGGCCTTCATCCGTCTCATGCAGGAATGCCGCAAGCACTCGCCGGATCTCATCGTGCTCAACCACCGCCTCAACCTCGGTGAGGCGACACCCTACGTGACCACCAGCCTTTGGGAAGGCGCGGAGACTTATATCGACGTCCACATGTCCAACAACAAAACCGCGCCGCACCACCGCGCCCGGTCGCTCGACCGCGGCTTGCCGCCGGAACTCAAGCGCCTCGTCGAGGACCACGGCGTGTGCCTGTCCTCGTGCCTCGATTACGGGCAGGACGACCTGATCCTCCAGGCCTTCAACCGTTCGATGATCCTCGCGCCGCAGCTCTACGGCAGCCCGTGGTTCCTGCGCGACGACGAATATCCGCAGCTCGCCCGCATTTTCAACCTGCACCGGAAATACCGCGACATCCTCGTCAAAGGCATCGTGCTGCCGGAGGAAACATACGGCCCGCATGCCGTTTCGCGCGGCAATGAAAAGACCCGCCTAATCACCTTGCGCAACCTGTCATGGGAGCCGGTGACATATGATATCTCCTTGGATGAAAGCATCGGATTGAAAGACACCGCGGATCGCGAAGTTCGCCTGTTCCACCCCTACGAGGAAATCCTCGGCACCGGCTTGAAAGCCGGCGGATCCGTCAAAGTGACCGTGCATCCCTACCGCGCCGCATTGCTGCTCGTCACCACCGAGGGTTGCGACGAACCGTCATTGCCGAAAGGCCCCTACCGCGTGGTGAAAAACATCAAAGGCCAACAACCGGTCGTGCAAAAACTCGAACCGCTCCCGCTCAAGCAACCCTGGCACCGCAAGCTGGCCGATCTAACAAGCGTCGCCTTGCCCGACGACTGGGAAGCGCTTTACGAAGCCACCATGTTCGCAGCCGACAACAACGCGCTCGAACTCCGCAGCCTCAAGCGCTCCGGCCCGTCGCAAGTCCCCGCCGTGCAAAATGCGCGCCAGGAGTTCCTCGACCAATCGCTCATGAAAGCCCGCGCGCTTTCCGACAGCTATCTCTTCGACGGCGACCCCGCCACCGTGTTCGACGTCTTTGTGCGCAACAAGGACATGCGCATTTCCGAAGGCTGCCTGCGCGTCGATTTTGCCAAAGCCATTGCCTTCGACCGCATCGAAATCCACACCCAGGCCCTCGACAGCACGCTTATCAAGAACGAGCTGCTGGGCGCGCAGTTCAGCCGCGATCTCGTCACCTGGTCGCCGTCCGTGGAAGCGATCGTCCGCGGCAACACACTCACCGTTTACCCGCCCACCGGCGAATGGCGCTACTTCCGCATGCAACTCGCGCCTGAGCGCGTCGTCGAAATCGAGGCATGGAATGGCGACACCAAACTCCCGCGCGACGGCTGGCGCGCGAGCAACTTCTTCGCCCACCCGGAAGCCGTGCCCGCCGTCCGCGCGTGGTCGGCGAAGGTGAGCGTCGATGAAATCACCCCTACCTCTTACCTCTGCGTCGCCGTGGAAGGTGAACACGGTGTCGAAGGCTGCTACGCCGCCCTGCGTGTCGGCGACCGCCTCATCGGCGCGCCCGACCGCGCCGCGTCCTATCCCTCGAACA
>DATISV010000415.1:0-5458 GCA_035468505.1 Luteolibacter sp.
CACGCTTTCCGGAACGCCGCTCAATGACGATGTCGGTCTCAACGAATTCACCGCCCGCGTCACCGACGGCGGGAATTTGTTCTCCGAGGCCACCCTCCAAATCACGTTACAACACGTGAACGATCCGCCGGAGTTCGCCGCCGATCCCATCCTCGGCACCGATGCCACGGAAGATGAGCCGTATTCCGGCACACTCGCCGGAACCGCCACCGATCCCGACGAAGGCGACGAACTCGTTTTCACCAAGGAAGCCGGTCCTGACTGGCTCGAAATCGCCACTGACGGCGCGCTCACCGGGACACCCGGCGAGAGCGACCTCGGTCTCAACCAATTCACCGTCCGCGTCACCGACGGCGGAGATCTGTTCGATGAAGCCACCCTGGAAATCCAGGTCGCATTCGCCAACGAACCGCCGAATTTCGCGGAGGCAATCCCCCCGCCGCCCGCTGCGGTCGCACAGATCCCGTATGGCGGATTCTCCGTGGCGGACTTCGCCGACGACCCGAACCTGCCTCAGGGCGACGAACTCGTTTTCATTAAACTCAACGGCCCGGACTGGCTCGATGTCGCCACCGATGGCACACTGAGCGGCATTCCGGAAACAGATGACATCGGCCCCAATCTGTTGGAAGTGCGCGTCACCGACCTCGCGGAGGAATTCGCCGACACCACGCTCGAAATCACCGTTGGTCCCACCATCCTGCATCTCGATGTGAATGGAGAAATCCCGGGCTCCGGCGTGGCTGGCGCGATCACATGGGACGACACCGCCATCTGGTCCGCCGAACCGGATGGCGTGACGGCCACCCACGCCTGGGTGCCGGGAGCCACCGCGGTTCTCGCCGCGGGAAATGACGCCGCTGCCGCCGTGATCACGGTGGACGGCACCCGCTCGCTCGGCACGCTGGTCAGCGAGGAAGGCGAACACTTTCTAACAGGCGGATCGCTTTCGCTTTCGGAAACCGATGCCGTGTTCGACATCGCCGCCGCCACCACCATCGAGACGCCTGTCACCGGCACCAATCTCGGCAAGACCGGACCGGGCACGCTCACACTCGCGGGTCCGGACCACGCGTTGACCGGCCAGCTCGAGGTCAGCGGGGGTTCGCTCGAACTCACTGGCACGCTCGCCGCCGCCGGCGGTGTTGCCGTGGAAGCCGACGCCACTTTGGCCGGCGACGGCACGGTCACGGGCGACGTTTACGTTTCGGGAATCCTCTCGCCAGGTTTGGAACTCGGCACGCTCGCCACCGGGCTGCTCGCCATGAACGATGGCTCGTCAATCGCCTGGCGCATCGATTCATGGTTCGGCGTGGCCGGCACGGATCACGATCTGGTCATTGCCGATTCGCTGGATCTTTCCGGCTCGCTCGCCGTCGTGGTGGACGCAGCGGCGATGGTCGATTTCACCGATACCGCCGCGGAGTTCACGCTCGTCTCCACCACCGGCGGCATCACCGGATTCGAGACCGCGGTTTTCGTGATCGACACCGCCAGCCTGCCGCAGGCCACCGGCCACTGGAACATCGCGGAAAACGGCGGCGACCTCGTGCTCACTTACACTCCGCTCACCCCCTTCGAGCAGTGGCAGATCGCGCAGTTCGCGGAAAAATCCACCGACCCGCTGGTGGCCGGCGAACTGATGGACCCGGACACCGACGGCTTGGCCAATCTCATCGAATACGCGCTCGGCACCGATCCCGAACTGCCCGGGCCAAGCACCGTCACGCAGGACTTCGTGGAAATCGAGGGCACCCCTTACCTCCGTCTCACCATCCCGCGAAATCCGGACGCCACTGACATCGCCATGGTCGTGGAAACCACCTCCGACCTGTCCGATCCCGGCTCGTGGACGATTCTCGACACGGTGATCGAGACCGACGAACCGGCCCTGCTGGTTGTGCGCGACGCGCTCGGCGGCCCGCGCCGCTTCATGCGCCTGCGCGTCACCCGCTGACCGGGCTTGGAAAACGCGGGCACTGAGGGGGCTTGCCATGCCCGGAAGCGGCTGCTAGAAGCCCCGCAACCCACGCAAAATCCATGAGTGCCACCGCCAATCAAAAACTCGTATTCTGGGGATGTTTCATCGCCCTGGTCACCACCTCGTTTGCCTTCATCAGCCGCGCTTTCCTCGTCAATGACCCCAATCTCTGGCCGGCGGAATTCGGACTCAACCAGGTCCAGGCCCAGGAACTCTTCGGCGCGGGCATCTGGCCGTTCGCCATCTCCATCATCCTGTTCAGCCTCGTCATCGACAAGATCGGCTACCGGGTCGCGATGTTCTTCAGCTTCGTCTGCTACGCCCTCTATGCCGCACTCGCCCTGAAGGCCTATACGACCGTCAACCCTGGCGGCGGAGAACTCAGCGGCGAGGCGCTCGAAGCCGCCCGCCGGAACGCCTACAACCTGCTCTACGCCGGCTCGATCATCCTCGGCCTCGGCAACGGCACGGTGGAGGCCTTCATCAATCCGGTCGTCGCCACCATCTTCAACAAGGAAAAGACCAAGTGGCTCAACATCCTGCACGCCGGCTGGCCGGGCGGTCTTGTCCTCGGCGGCGTGATCACCATCCTGCTCGGCGCGCAGGCGGCGGAAGACTGGCGCGTGCTCGTTTACATCATCGCGCTTCCCGCCGTGATCTACCTGGTCATGCTTTTCAAGGCCCGCTTCCCGGTCAACGAGCGCGTCGCGTCGGGCGTCACCTATCGTGAAATGCTTGCGGAGTTCGGCATCATCGGAGCCTTCATCGCCGCGGCCCTGGTATTCAAGCAGCTCGGCCTCGTCTTCGGCTGGTCGCCCATGCTCACCTGGGGAATCGTCATTGTTTCGGTGATCGCCTACGGTGCCTATTGCCGCGCGCCGGGCCGGCCGATGATGATCCTGCTCTGCCTGGTGATGCTGCCGCTGGCCACCACCGAACTCGGCACGGATGGCGCGATCACCGGCATCATGGAGGAACCGCTCAAGGCTGCCGGTCACAACGCGCTGTGGGTGCTGATCTACACCTCCGCGATCATGATGGTCCTGCGTTTCTTCGCCGGCGCCATCGTCCACCGAATCAATCCGCTCGGCCTGCTGACCGTTTGCGCGGTGCTCGCGATCGCCGGCCTGTTCGCCCTGTCGGTTTCCAAGGGCCTGTTCATGATCTTCGCCGCCGCCACGCTCTACGGCATCGGCAAGACCTTCTTCTGGCCCACCACCCTCGGCGTGGTGGCCGAGCAGTTCCCGAAAGGCGGCGCGCTCACCCTGAACGCCATCGCCGGCATCGGCATGCTTTCCGTCGGCATCCTCGGAGGTCCGATCATCGGAGCCATGCAGGAAAAATCGGCCCAAGCCGCACTGGAGGAAAAAATGCCCGGCGTTTACGAGCAGGTCTCCGACACCAGCACTTACGTGCTCGGCGAATACCAGGCCATCAAGGAGGACAAGGTGAAAGCACTGCCGGCGGAACAGGCGGATCAAGTGCACGCCACCGCCAAATCGGCCAAACAAGGCGCGCTCGCCAAGATCACGGTCTTTCCGATGATCATGCTCATCGCCTACATCGGCCTGATCCTCTACTTCAAGTCGCGCGGCGGCTACAAGCCGGTGGAACTCACCGGTGCCGAGGCGGCCGGCGGCACCAAGGCCCCCGCCGAGTTCTGACACGTCCCGCAAAACCCCGTTTCCCAACCCGCCCTCAGAACTCGCAATGCCCCGGCGTGCGGGCGAAGGGGATGACGTCGCGGATGTTGGCCATGCCGGTGACGAACATGAGCAGGCGCTCGAAGCCGAGGCCGAAGCCGGCGTGCGGGACGCTGCCGTATTTCCGGAGGTCGGCATACCAGGCGTAGGCTTCGGCATCGAGACCGTGATGAGCGAAATTATCAAGCAACACATCGAGTCGTTCCTCGCGCTGGCTGCCGCCGATGATCTCGCCGATGCCGGGGACCAGCACGTCCATCGCGGTGACGGTGCGGCCGTCGTCGTTGAGGCGCATGTAGAACGGTTTGATCTCCTTCGGGTAGTTGAAGACGGTGACGGGCTTTTTGAAATGCGTCTCGGTGAGCCAGCGCTCGTGCTCGGACTGGAGGTTGAGTCCGTATTCCACCGGATACTCGAACTTCGCACCGCCCTTCTTCAGTAGTTCGACAGCTTCGGTATAACTGATGCGTTCGAACGACCGGGTGGCGACGAAGTCGAGCCGCTCGCGCAAACCCTTGTCCACGAACTTCTCGAAGATCGCGAGATCGCCTTCCTGATTTTCGAGCATTTCGGTGACGAGGAACTTCACCATTTCCTCGGCGAGGTCCATGTCGCCGGCGAGATCGCAAAAGGCGACTTCCGGTTCGATCATCCAGAACTCGGCGGCGTGGCGCGCGGTGTTGGAGTTCTCGGCGCGGAAGGTGGGGCCGAAGGTATAGATATTGGAAAGCGCGCAGGCGAATGTCTCGCCCTCAAGCTGGCCGGAAACCGTTAGATAGGCGCGCTTGCCGAAGAAATCCTCGGTTTCGCGTGCGATCTTGTCGTCAGGCAGGGTGGTGACGCGGAACATCTCGCCCGCGCCCTCGCAATCGCTCGCGGTGATGATCGGCGTGTGGACGTAGATGAAATCGCGCTGCTGGAAAAACCGGTGGATGGCATAGGCCATGCGGCTGCGCACGCGGAACACCGCGCCGTAGAGGTTCGCGCGCGGCCTCAGATGCGCGATGCTGCGCATGAACTCCGCGGTGTGGCCTTTTTTCTGCAGCGGATAATCGTCGGGTGAAACACCCAGCAGCTTGATGCTCTCCGCGTGCATCTCCCATTTCTGCCCGGCCGCGGGCGAGGGCACGAGTTTGCCATTCACCTCGATCGAGGCCCCGGTGGTCATTTTCGCGATGTCGGCGTAGCCGGGAACCCCGGCGTCCACCACGATCTGCAAATTGGCGAGGCAACTGCCGTCGTTCAGTTCGATGAAGGAAAACGCCTTCGAGTCCCGCCGCGTGCGGACCCAGCCGGCCACGTGGAGGTTTTTCACCGCCTCCCCGCGGTGCAGGACGTGTTTGACGAGCGTGCGCATGGCCCTTCGCTAACCATGTCCCCCGCCCTTGTCAAAGCGGCGCTGGGCGGGAACCGTCGCTTGTGCAATCCAGGCTCGTCATCGCGGACGTTTCATCGTCAGGATGCGGCGTGATGACCTTCGATCAAATCGCCATTCTCATCATCCTCGGCGCGACGGTGGTGATGTTTCTATGGGGGCGTTGGCGGCATGACATGGTGGCGATGGCGGCGCTGCTGGCCTGCGTGGTGTGCGGACTGGTGGGGCGCGACGCGGCGTTTTCCGGCTTCGGCCATCCGGCGGTGATCACGGTGGCCTGCGTGCTGGTGCTGAGCCGCGCGCTGCAGGTGACGGGCGCGATCGATGCGGTCACGCGGCGGCTGATTCCTTCTTCTGCGGGGCCGGTCACGGGAATCGCGCTGCTCACGGCGCTGGGCG
>DATISV010000416.1:0-2204 GCA_035468505.1 Luteolibacter sp.
CCCCGGTGAAACCGAAAATCGGCGTCATGTCCGCCTTCGATCTGCAAGGTGGCCCGCCGATGATGCCCGGCCAGCAGGGCAACCAGGCATGGGTGATCTATCAGCAGTTGAAGCAGTCCTTCGAGATCGAGGACATTCCGATGGAAACCACGGAAATCGACGCCGATTCGATCAAGGTCCTGCTGCTTTTCCATCCCGCCGGCATCACGCCGGAAGCCGAGTTCGCCGTGGACCAATACCTGCTCAACGGCGGCACCGTGGTCGCCTGCCTCGACGCCTACTCGGTGGCCGCCCAAATGACCGGCGGCGGCAATCCGATGATGGGTATGGGCGGCACTCCTACCACCTCCACGCTGCCGACCCTGCTCGGTGCCTGGGGCGTTTCCTTCGAGTCCGGCCAGGTCCTCGCCGATCCCGCCTACGCCACACGCCTTTCCGGCGACCGCATGGGGCTCGCTGTGCTCACGCTCGACAAGGAGGCGATGCCGCAGGACGACAACGTCATCACCAAGGACCTCGAATCCGTCACCTTCTTCCTGCCCGGTGCCTTCACCCTCACCGGCGGCGGTGGAGTGGCCACCAACACGCTGGTCAAATCCACCAGCGGTGCCGGTTTCGTGGATTCGATGCAGGCCTCGCAGCTCGCGGCCGAACTCACCACCAGTTTCCGCTCCTCGGGCACCGCCTACGATCTCGTCACCCACCTGCACGGCACCTTCAAGACCGCATTCCCCGATGGAAAACCGGGTGAAACCGCCGCACCGGAGGAAGGGGACGCGGAGAAGAAAGACGAGCCGGAAGCCGGTTCGCTCAAGGAAGGCAAGGCACCCGGCAATGTGTTCCTCATCGCCGACGTGGACGCGTTCTACGACAACTTCGCCTACAACCAGCAACTGCTCCGCATGGGTCTCGCCTCGCCTGTCAACGGCAACGCCTCGCTGCTCTTCAACCTGATCGACCAGGCGGTCGGTTCCAAACATCTCATCGGCGCCCGCTCGCGTGCCGCGGTCCGCAGGCCGTTCACGGTGGTTCAGAAAATGGAGGCCGATTTCAACGAAAAGGTCGGCACCAAGGTCACGGAGTTCGAGGAGAAGCAGCGCGCCGCCCAGGAGCGTCTCAACGAACTCCAGGCGCAGAAGGCCACCGGCACGGAACTCTACCTCTCGCCCGAACAGGAGGCGGAGATCCGCAAGCTGCGTCAGGAACAGGTGGAATACGCCCGTCTCATCCGCGAGGAGCAAAAAGGCCTCCAGCGCCAGAAAGACCGGCTCGCCGGAAACATCACCCTGCTCAATGTGGCCGCCATGCCGGCGTTGGTGGTTCTATTCGGCTTGGCACTCTTCCTCCAACGCCGCCGCTACACCCGCGCCCGCTGACATCCTATTCAACATCCTAATTTCATAACGTCATGAACAAGCGTCAGGTCATCATCCTCTGCATCCTCGCCGTCATCCTCGCCGCCGCCGTGGCGGTCGTGAAATTCACCGGCAAGGAAACCGTCCAAAGCGCCACCGCGCGCGCCGCCGGAGAAACCCTGTTCGAAAAATTCCCCGCCACGGATGTCGCGTCCGTCGCCATCACCGGCGCGGAAGGCACCGTCACGATCGAGCAAAAGGACGACAATTGGACCGTCGCCGAACGCGACGGCTACCCGGCCAGCACCAGTTCCGTGAACGATTTCCTTCGCACGGTCGCCGAACTGAAGGTCACCCGCGGCATGGAGGCCGGTCCGTCGTTCGCGCCGCGCTTCGGCATGGACGAAAACGCCACCGAAGCCGAGGACCGCGGACTCACCGCCGTCTTCAAGGACGCCGGCGGCAAGGAACTCGCCACCGTTTCGCTCGGCAAGAACATCGAGAGCGGCGCGGGCAACAGCTCCTTCGGCGGTGCGGCCGTCGTCGGCCGCTACATCCGCAACCACGCCGACGAATCCGGTTTCTACGCCATCAGCGAAATGTTCCCGTCGATCAGCGAAGAAGCCTCGCGCTGGCTCGACGACACGTTCTTCAGTCCGGAGAAAATCAAGTCCGTGACCCTGCACAAGAAAGGCGGCGAAGAAATCGAGTGGAAGGTCAGTCGCGAGACGGAAGAAGCCGAGTTCAAGCTCGATGGCGCGACCGGCGACGAAACGCTCAACACCACCAACGCCGCGCCGCTCAAGAGCCTGTTTTCCTACGCCCGCTTCAACGACGTGGTTCCCGCCT
>DATISV010000417.1:0-1594 GCA_035468505.1 Luteolibacter sp.
GAGGCGGGCGTTGTGCGCGTCGATGGTCGCCTGGTTGCCCTCGATGAGAGTGGAGCGGAAGATGCAGCGGTCGGCCACATCGAGCACGCCGAGCGTGCCGTCCTCGTATTTCATGGGAAACTGTCCGCGGGCGTCGGTGGGGACGAAATAGACCTCGCCGGCGGGCAGGTTGGCGATGTCGGGCGTCTTGCCGAGGCACAGGCCGTGCGACTTCTGTGCTTCCTGGCCGTTGAGTCCGAGCCAGGCGGTGAGGATGCGGCCGTCTTCGAGTTCGAAGTCGATCTCGACCGAGTCCGCCCGGGTCATGGCGAGGCGCAGGCGCTCGGCGTCAGCGGATACTTCATGATAGTCCACGGCGAGGCCGGAGTTGAGGATCACGTCGTTGAGACCGTGCATGGTCGCTCCGCGGAAGCCGAACTGTTTCGCCTTGGCTGTTAGAGGCGCGGTGGCGGAGAAGGTGGAGATGCAGAGGATGAGGTCGTAGTTCGGATAGATATCACGATCGAGCGAGAGGTGGTTTCCGGCGGTGTCCCAGACGTCGTCGTCGAGATCGAGATTCGAGCCGTGGGTGCAGCGGTAGGCGAACATTTCGCCGCCGGTCATGCCGAGTTCCTCCATCGCTCCCCGGTGCAGGCCCTGATAGAAATGGCGGTGGGCGTTTTTCTGGACGGGGAAGCCGTCGCGGTTGAGGAAGGCGAAGTCCTTGATGAGATCCGCGGGATCGTCGAAATCCACCAGAATGCAGACGCGGCATCCTGCGGTGGGGTCAAACACGCCGCCAAGCAAACGCACGAGATTGAAGGGTGGAAACTCGCGCTTTTCCGGATGAAGCAGGATTTCCTCGGACAGATAATCGGGCAGGACGGGAGTGGCGATTGCGCTCATGGTTTTCGAGATTATGCCGGATCGATGACGCCGCAAGGGGCGTTTTGGACAAAAAACCTTCCGCCAGCCCGGATATATCAATCGTCGCCGCCCTCGGCCTGCTTGCGCATTTCGGCGAGCGTCGCGGACATGTCTTCGAGCGTGTCCCAAAGCTCGCGAACCACATAGACCGGCGCGTCGCAGCGCACCGCGACGGCGAGACAGTCGGACGGCCGGGAGTCGAGTTCGATGATCTTGCGTTCCATGATCTCGTTTTCCGCCTCGATGATAAGACGCGCGTAATAGACCTCGTCCTCCATGCGCACGATCACCGCGCGCGTGACCTTCGCGCCGAAGGCTTCCAGCGTGAGCAGGTAGAGATCGTGGGTGAGCGGCCGGGCGGGTTGTTCTCCCGAGAGCGCCGCATTGATCGAGGCACCTACGCCGGGATCGATGAAAAACACGATCACCTTCGCGCCATCACCGAGAAACACGGCGCAGCCCGCCTGGGTCGGCATCAGCGCGATCGGTTCCACTCTCACAAGGTCGGCCATCGGCGGCAGCATCCCTCTGGCGCGGACGGTTTCCAAGGAGAAATCCGGACGATCCGGGCTCAGCGTTCGGCGATTTTCAGAAAGACCCCGGATTGATCCTCGAAGGCGCCCAGCTCGAATTTGTCCTGCACCCGGCATGCCTTGACCGAGATGGTGATCCGGTAGTCCCGGAAGAT
>DATISV010000418.1:0-4995 GCA_035468505.1 Luteolibacter sp.
CGTCTCATCGATCACGCCCTTGCCCATCTGGGTGGTGACGAAGGGGATGCCTTGTTTCTCCACGAACTCTCGCAGCATCGCACAGGTGCGCTGGCGGTTGGCTCCGGCACCGACGAGCAGGACCGGGCGCTGCGATTCGCGCAACAGTTCCACGGCCCGCGCCACCGCCTTGGACTCGGCGACCGGGCGGCGCGAATGGCTCGGCGGAACCGGCGATTCGTCGCATTCCTCGCGCGCGATGTCCTCGGGTAGCTCGATGTGGGTGGCACCGGGGCGCTCCTCGGTCGCGCGGGCGAATGCGTTGCGCACCGCCGCAGGGATCGCCGCCGCGCTTGCCAGTTGTCGCGTCGATTTGGTGACCGGGTCCATCAGGTTCACCACATCGATGATCTGGAAAAGGCCCTGCTTGCTCGACTTGATCGGCTTCTGGCCGGTGAGCATCAACATCGGCATGCCACCGAGCTTGGCGTAGGCTGCGGCGGTGACCAGATTCGTCGCACCCGGGCCGAGCGTGGCGAGGCAGACACCGGGGCGTCCGGTCAGGCGGCCCATGGTCGCGGCCATGAATCCCGCCGCCTGCTCGTGGCGTGTGGGAACGAAGCGGATTTCGGAACGCGAAAGGGAATCGAGGAAATCGAGGTTCTCCTCACCGGGAACGCCGAAGATGAGATCGACACCTTCGTTTTCCAGACAACGGACGAGCAAATCGGAGGCTTTCAAAACAATCAATCAAATTTCTAACAGAATTACCCGGTCGGTGGAAACGACGGCCGGGGCGGGATATGGCATCTGTATCCTTAACATCGATCCGGAGCGACGCAACCGGCGATCGGGAGCGAAGGCGGACACCGCGGTCGATCAGGGCTTCGCCACGACACGGATGAAAATCCTGGATTCGGTGAGAAGCTCCCCGGGCAAAGTGATTTCCACGGTTTCGATGTCGCCTGCGGTTTGGGTCCATTCGTTGGCGGGCGCGAATGAGAACCACTCGTCCGGCTTGAGTGAGGTTGACCACTCGCAGTGGAAATCGCAACCGGTGAGTGCGGGTCTGCGGCGGGTATAAGTGAAAGTGCCGGTGGCGGGCGAGGGAGCGGATTGGATTGCCGAGGCCGACGCGCCGCTGGTGGGGTCGAGTCCCCAGATGCGCTCTTCGTCGTTGCGCATGCCATCGCCGTCGAAGTCCGCGTTGGGATCGGTTAGATCGTCGTCGGGATATTGCAGCGACCATACCTGATAGTCGGTGGCGGGAACCTCGGCGGCGAGGAACTCGGCGGCGAGGCAGAGCACGTCGGTGAGGCTGGTGTTGAACGAGAAGGTGTGCATGCCTGGCGTCAGGCCGCCCGATCGGGACAGGACATGTCCGGCGTAGTTTCCAGTGCTGGTCGCGCCGCCGAAGGTGACGGCATCTGCCGGCGAGTTGGACTGAATGGATGTGGCCGTTGCGGCTGTGTTGCCGCTGCCGCCCAGCGTCATCCACGAAATCACCATCGAGTTCTGCCATGACACGTTCATGTTCACGGCGGGGGTGCCGATCGCGATCGCTGAGGCACCGAAAAAGCCCGGCGCGGTTCCCGAAAGACCCATGGTGGCGTGTACATAGTTGTTGCCGTTGCCCTCGACCGATATGACGACCTGGCCCGCGGTATGAACCGAGCCGGGATTGTCAAGATACCACAGGTCGGAAGTGGTCTGCAGGGTTGGACTGAACGGATTCTGCTCCACCGCCTTGATGAGGGAGACGCCGTCGTAGGTGACGGTCTTCACGTTGCCTGCGGTGCTGCCGGGATTGCTGTGCTCGCCGGAAACGATTACGACCAGCTTGTCCGATGCGCTGGCATCGAAGGTGAAGGTCTTGGGTGTGCCAGCGATGTAACCGGAGACATAGCCGTCGAAGGTGATCTCGCCGGGAATGCCGGCGGCGGGTGTCTTCGCCGAGGCTGGATCGGAACTGCGACCGGTGAAACCACCGGCGCGCTGGGTCACCGTGTAGGTATAGGTGGTGGACGCTTGGAGGCCGATATCGGTGTAAATCGGGCTGCTTTGCCAGCCGCTCGACGAACCGCCGGGGTTGCCGGTCGTCTCGGTGAAGAGATACTCGACCGGCCCTTCATTGCTGAAGCCGGTGTTGGCGGTCATGCTGATGGAACTGGAGTTGCCTGCGGCGGGTGGCACGGCGAAACCGGCGGGATCGGGTATGATCGGAGCCCAAGTGTAGAGTACTTCGGGATCTGCCGGCAGGCCATTGATCTGGGCGTCCGGCGTGAGCAGCAGTTCGGCAAGAGTGACCGGGCCGTCGGCCGCGGGCAGGTTGATCGCCTCGGTTTTCAAACTGCTGCCGGCAAGCGGACTGGCTCCCGGCTCCCATGGCGCGGCGAGCATGTAAATCTTCTCCACGCCGCCCTGGATGACGCGCAGGCTGAGATCGCAGCCGCCTGCGGGGGCGAAAATGGCCGCCGCCTCGGCGCGGTCGGAAGCGTCGCGCGGATCGAAGAGTTTGATCAGACCCGCGGTGTAGGGACCGATCGGCGGATAGACCATGTTCACATCGGGCTTCGCGCCGGAGATCGAGGCCATCACACTGATGACTTGTGCGTCGCGCTCGATCGGGAATTGCACGCCATTGTTGGAAACCGTGCTGGTGTAGGCAGCGGCCGTTTGGTTCCACGAGGCATAGGAATTGAGCGATGGATTCCATATCAACACGTGGCTGTGTAGGTAATTGCGCATCTCGAAAACCGAGTAATCCGAGAAATGATTCAGCAGGAATCCCGGTTCCTGTGAACCCGTGCCGCCACCCTGCATGGGATCGACCTTGTAGGTGCCGACCGGGCGGCCGCCGACGTTGCCGGGCTGCACGGTGGGCGGAATGAAAGTGTGGGTGCGCATGTCGTAGCCCCAGACAGGACCGACATGGACGTCATCGAACACTTCCGGGGCACTGATGCCATACATGTCTCCCCGGTAGGGATATCTCGCGACTCCGCCCCAGTGGGGAAGGGACAGCGCATGTCCCAGTTCATGATGGAAGATGCCATGGGCGGTACCGTTGCCTACACCGGCGAAGCCACCGGCCTGGCCGCCGGCATTCACGCCGTAGATGTTGGTGTAATACAAACTGATGCGTCCGCTCCTGCCCGCGGCGCGCTTGAGTGCGCCGTTCCATGCGAGGGCCGCCGCCTGCTCGCCATCGAAATTCAGCCCGGTCTGCGCCAGATAGTCGGCGGGCGAACTCACCCGCACGGCCGTGGTTCCCACATCGGGCCGCGGCGGGATGACCAGCTCGCGGAAGATGACATCCGGGACGCGTCGGATTTCCAAATCCGCCACCGGCCACTTCGCTTCCAGTTCCGCGAAGGTGCCTGCGGGATAGTCGCCGGTGACATCGGCGAAATAGTTCACATCAAACATCGTCATCACCACCTTGGTTGGCGCGCCGACCTTCATGTCGGTGAAATCCACGCTGGCAGGCCCGGCGTTGACGGTGACTTGCAGGCCGGTTTTCACCCATGCGGCAGGAATGGTGGCGGTGAAGGTGTCGGTGAACGAATGCTGCACCACGCCAAGCCCGTCGGGGATGGAAGCGGGCAGCGTGGCGGGGCCGCTCAATGGCAGGTTGAGTGTGTCGCCATTGAGCGTGAGCACCGCGGTCACCGCCGGTGCGGCGGGCGTGGCCGGATCGGTGACATGTGCCTTGATCAAGGCCTCCCGTTCGCCCACCAACCCGAAGTAGGGATGATCCGGCTGATGCATGTGCGTCTGACCGAAATAAACGGCATCGATTGACACGGCGTCCGCAGCGCCAATCGATGCCGCAAGCGCGAGGGAAAATACGAGCGTGGAACGCATGTGGGGCGGGGAGGGTTAGGGGAGCGGCGCGAATTCAAGGAGTAGAATTCTACGCAAACTATCCCTCACTCCGCCACTAAGCGAATGAAAATCCTCTGGATTTCGGGCAGTGCCGCCGGGAGCGGGATGGTCACATGTGCTGGCGATCGGTACATGAATGATTCCTTGAGGTGAATCGGAATGATATCCTTGGAAGACACGATCAAGAAGCCCTGTCCTGACAGATGGCTACGGTGTCAGCAAGTCCACCATCAGGTCGCCCATGGATTTTCCGATCAAAAACTGGGTTTCGCCATTCTGGTTCCAATGGAATCCCTGGCTGACGGGTGATACCGATTCATCGCGCCAGAAGTCGCGGGTGTCGCGGACGGCGACGTTGCCTTCGTGTGCGGGATACTTGGTGAAGTCCTGCATCGCCAGTTGCGCGGCCATGAGGGAAAGCGCGCGGGGGTGGGTCTCGGTCCATCCGGTCATGCCGGTGGTGGCGATCACGAAGGGCAGGACGGGTTTGCCCAGTTCCACGCGGACATCGTCGATGAAGTTCTTCATGTTGGCCTCGTATTCATCGTTGTAGGTCTGGTCCACCCGGTCGTTCCATCCCTGGTGCCAGCCGAAACCGACAATCTGATAGCCGGTGCCCGACCATTCCGGAAATTCGGTATCAAGATTGGCCAGCACATCGCGCACGTTGTCGAAGATCCCCTGATAGAACGGTCCGACCTCGCCGCCGCGGGCGGCAACCGCGCTGGGCGGACGGAAGTCCACGGCCAGCGACTTGCCACCCCATGCGGCCTTGATGACCAGGACATCGTCCGCGACGTAATAGTCACCCAGCACCTGGCCGAAGGCGTATTCGGGGCCATAGCGGACCGTGTCGATCCCCAGAAACGGCGGGCCGAGGTCGCCCTTGCGGACGGTTCCGCCAAGGCTGGTGCCACCATCCCGCCACCATGCCTTGACGTCGCTGCGGGTTCTCCATGCGCTGTTCGCGGGATCGGCCGGGTTGACCAGCAACGAAGCGTAGTCGTAATCCGGAAATGAAGCGTTGTTCACGGCCAGGTGGCGAAGGCTGCCGATGGCACCGGCGACGCCGCCGTTTCCGGTTTCGGAGTGGCCGTAGCCGACCATGGTCGACTGACCGGCTAGGAT
>DATISV010000419.1:0-22505 GCA_035468505.1 Luteolibacter sp.
CGAGCACCGAGTAAACCATCGACTTGTAACCCCACAGCGGCTTGCGGGTGTTGACCGGGATGATTTCCGCCACACAGGCGAAGGCGGGCAGCAGCAGCACATAGACCTCCGGATGGCCGAGGAACCAGAACAAGTGCTGGAACAGCAGCGGCGAACCACCGCCGGAGAGATCCGCGAGGCCCTCGGTCTTGGTGAAGAGCCCGGACGGCATGAAGAACGACGAGTGCGCCACCCGGTCCATCAACTGCATGATGCCGGCGGCTTCCAGCGGCGGGAAGGCAAGCAGCAGGAGAAAGCCGGTGACCAGCATCGACCACACGAAGAACGGCAGGCGCATCCAGGTCAGTCCCCGGGCCCGCAGGTTGATGATGGTGGTGATGAAATTGACCGAACCCAGCAGCGAGGACGTGATCAAGAGCACCAGTCCGATGAGCCACTGGGTCTGCCCCGCGAGCCATTGATTGACGATCTGCCCGTCGGCGAAACCGGCGAGCGGCGAGTAGTTCGTCCAGCCGGACTTGGCCGCGCCGGATTCCATGAAGAACGAGGCGCACATGATGAGTCCGCCGGCGAGATAAACCCAGTAGCTCAGCATGTTGAGCCGCGGGAAGGCCATGTCGGGCGCGCCGATCTGCAGCGGAGTGACGTAGTTGCCGAAAGCGCCGAATCCGAGCGGCACGATGCCGAGGAAGACCATGATCGTGCCGTGCATGGCGCCGAACATGTTGTAGGTCTCACCGGTCACCTTGCCGTCCTGCAGCCAGCGCGCCTTCCAGTTGTCGGTGAAAATCCAGCTCATCCACTCCGGCAACGGCTGATGCGGGAAGGCGATGCTCCAGCGCATCACCATCATCAGGTAAAAGCCGAAGGCCAGGAACAGCATCGCGGTGATGCCGTACTGGATGCCGATCGTCTTGTGATCGGTGGAAAAGACGTATTTCCGGAGGAACCCTGGATCTTGGTGGTGGTCGTCGTGCCCGGAATGAGAGGTGGCGGAAGCGCTCATGGTTGCGTCGTGCGGCGTTCGTTAATCCGGATGGCGGTGAGAGAATAGCAAAAAATGCGTGGTCGTTTGAAGAACAGGCATTTTTATTCTTGGAAATTCATCTCATGGCTTCCGGAAATTGCGTGAAAGTGTTTGGGGATGGGAGTGAGTCAAGTGGAGCGGATCGGGAAATCCGCAGTGGCGCGGAATCGCCTCATGGGGCGGCTTCCTCGACCGGGGCGAGCGTGATCGGATCGACCAGCGAAGCGGGGTCGAGCGGGTCGCCGGGCAGGTTCTTGGCGTGATCGGAGTTGAGTTCTGCCGCGGTCATCTGCTGGCCGGCTTTTTCGCGGGCGGCGGAGATTTCCATGGCGGCATTGGCCATTTCCACGGTGACGACATCGCCGGTGGAGTTGCCGAAATTGTTGCGCACGTAGGTCATGATGCCCGCCAAATCCTCGGGACTGAGGCCGCTACCCTGGGCGGCCATGCCACCGGCACCGCCGTAGGTCTTGCCGGTGCTCATCGGGCCGACAAGGCCGTTAAGGATGATCATGGCGAGGCGGTCGGTGTCACCGGTGATCCATTCCGAGCCGACCAGTGTCGGGAAATTGGCGCCGTCACCTCGTGCATCGGCACCGTGACAGCCATTGCACTTCACCGAGTAGATCTTCGAACCGCGGGTCATGAACGCGGCGAGCGCCTCCTTGGGCTCGGGGCCGGATGCACCCATGCCGGGCGGCGGGGTGCGCACATAGCCGGGCTTGAAGACCGCAGCGTAGTTGAACAGATCCCCCGCCCCGCCGAGGATGCCGCCGGCGATCAGGAAGACGGCACCGCAAGCGGCGATCACCCACAGGGAAATCGGCTCGGATCCGCTGTCTTCGATCCGCTTCTCACGCGCCGCCGCAGCGGCCTCGCGGACCAGCAGGTCGTGGGCCGCGGTGACGTTGATCGAATCCTCGAGATCGGGTTTCGGGCTTGGTTCGGACATGTCGGAAAGTGCGTGGTGTGAATGGAAAATCAACTCTCGCTGTCACCCTTGGCGGGAGCGAAATCGAAGGTCGCCGGCGCGGGATGATCCTTCTTCATGGAAAGCAGGTAAGATACGAGCGCACGGGCTGCCGGACGCGGAACTAGTTCGTAACCCTCGCCCGCATCGACTGCCAGGGCATCCGGCGATCCGGTGCCATGCACCCTGCGTTTTTCGAAGAAGAACGGGTGCGGCGGACAGGTCGAGTTGTAGAGTTCCGGGTCAAGGCGCGGGTCGTAAAGGTGGGCGTAGAGCCATTTTTCCGCATCGGTGCCTGCGGCTTGCAGCGCGTCCATGCGGCGGCCGAGGTTCGAGAGGTCGGGGCCGATGCGGTTCACGCCGATCTGCGCGAACGTTTCGCCTTCGAAGTCGTAGGGGTTGGTTTCCCGGCGGGTGTCGCCGCGGTTTTCGTCGGCCTGGAGTCCACCCCAGTCCGGGCGGTAGAGGTCGTTGCCGGCATAGATCGGGCGCACGACCTGGGTGTGGCAGAGATAACAGCCGTTCTCGGCGTAGATTTGCGCGCCATCGGCCACGCGGCCGGTGCGTTTCGGGTAAAACAGGGCGGCATCGGGCTCGTCGGACATGAGCACCGGCTGCAAGTCGCGCATCTTGAGGTAGGGAACCACGATGACGGCCAGCCATGCCACGCCGAAGGTGGTGGCAAGACCGGTGATGAAGGTGCGGAGGCTCATTGGGAGAAGATTTGAAATTTGAAATTTGAAATTTGAAATTTCATGTCAGTGGGCGTGGGCATGACCGGGACCGGCGTTGTCGATATCACCTTCCTCGCCGTGCGGGCTGCCACCGTGATGCGAGACAAGCAGTGTGGGATGGCTGCTGCGGCGGCCGAGGCGCAGCCACATGAAAAGCAGGTGGATGAAAAAGAAGATGTTGGAGAAAAGAATGAGGCACCAGGCGAAGGTGGTGGCCACGGCGTAGGGGCGGGCGTAATCGGCCACTCCGAGCCAAGGCTGCTGCCAGTTTTCCTGACCCATGCCCTGCTGGATGCCGCCGAAGAGCGCGACCAGCGCCACGGTGATGATGCCGTAAACCGAGAAATAGAAATGCACCTTGATCAGGCGGCGGGAAAGCCACTCGCGCAAGGTGACGCGCGGCACGATGAAATAGGTGGCACCGAACATCGTGAGGGTGAAGAATCCGTAGAGCGCCAGGATATCGAATCCATAACCCGAAAGCGGTAACTGGGTGAGTCGCAGCGTGGAACCCGGCAGGTTGAGCAACACGGCGGCGGCGGCGAGCACCAGCAGACCGACCATGCCGGCGGCGGAGAAACGCAGCGAAGGACTCGCCGCCATGGTTTCGGAATCACTGAGCATCGTGCGCAGCGTGTTGATCGCCGCGGCGCAGGCCGGAATGAAAATCAGCGCGGTGGCGGCGGCTCCGATGTAGGGCAGGAAATAAGGCACCGGCGCGCCGGCGAGTTTCTGCATGCCCGCCCATGGAGCGATGACGGCCAGCGACCAGAAACCGAACTTGGCGAGCGAGTAGCTGAACACCGGACGACCGGTGACTTTCGGCGCGAGATAATACGTCACGCCCAGCGCGACCGGCGTGAAGAACAGGAACAACAACGCCGAGCGGAACCACGCGTTGATGCCCGCGCCCATGACCGGATGGCCGGGCACGCAGTGAAGCAGCACGTTGGCAGTCACATAAATCCACGGGAACCACAGCAGGGCGGCCAACAGATACCATTGCGAAACATAGACATGCCCCGCGGGGCGGATCCGGAACTGGATGAACGAACCGGCGACAATCACGAAATAGGAAATCAACAGCATCGGCCAGGCGAAGGAGGGAAACTCCATCCACGGCATGCCGGTACCATTGCCGGAAAGAATGCCGATCACCCCGAGCGTGACGCCGAGGTTCCAGACGTGGCCGGCGGTGAGAATGGAGCCCACCATCGTGCATTCCTTGCGCGAGAGCCGCGCCATCAGCCACAGGATCGCGGCGAAGCCGGCCTGCATGCCCCAGCCGTAAACCAGCGCGTTCAAATGCGCGGGAAACACCCGGCCGTAGGTGAGCCACGGGCAGGAGGACAGGAATCCCGGACTGTGCACCTTGGCCGAAGCGATGATACCGAGGAAAATCGAAACCGCCAGCCACGCCGCGCCGCTGGTCAGGAAAAACATCACCGGATGGCGCAGCGAGCGGTCGATGCCCGCGCGCAGGATGGCGTCTTGGTCGGTGCTATGGGAAGTGAGCTGTGACATCAGGATGAGTGATGGAATTTCGCGCGGCGTCAGGGTTTGACGAGATCCTCGGCGGTGAGTTGGGGTTTTCCGACTTCGGCACGCAGGGCGGCGACCTGCTCGGGTTTCACGGCGGGAGCCTTGTTGCCGAAACTGTTGCGGACGTAGGTGAGCACCGCGGCGATCTGCTCGTCGGTCTGATAGGCCATCGCCACCATGCCGCCGGGGAAGTTGTATTCGGTGCCCTTCACGGTGATCGGACCGATCAGACCGCGGAGCTGGATGCGGATCAGATTGGATGCCGGGCCGTTGACCCACTCGGATTCCGCCAGCGGCGGAGCGATCGGTGTTCCCTCGGCGTTCTGGCCGTGGCAGGCGGCGCAGAGCATGTATTGGGCCTTGCCCAGTTCCATCACCGCCGGGTCGATCGGTGCGTCGGCATCGGCGGGAGGAGCGTCAACGGCGGTGGTGTCCACCGGCGGGGCGGAGGCAAGTTTTTCGGCGGTGGGAGTGCCGGGCACGACCTGCTCGGGTTTTTCCACGGCGGCGGGCTTGGAGGCGGCGAGCTTGGCGGCGACTGCGGGCATCGAGGCCTCGATTTTCTCCTGCGGCAGCGATTCGGCCTGTGCGGCATCCACCTTCGCCTTGATTTCATAGCGCGGCTTGGCGGCGGCGTCTTCGAGCGTTTCGACGGGCTTGCGATTGAAGAACAGAATCACCGCCAGCAGCAGCGCGAAGATCAGGAATGCGCCGAGCGCCCACCAGAAGGTGGTGAAACGGATGATCGGATTGTCGCGATTGGGGTCCATGTGACGGGCGGTGACGGATCAGTTGGAAAGATTGGCGGACTCGAGGATGCGCGGGTCGCGGTTCGGATAGAGCGAGTGCTGGGCGATGGCGCGCAGCAGGAAGAACAGGAACGCCGCGCCGATGGTGACGAAGGCGAGGATGTCGCCCCAGAACGCGCCGGGAATGGAAACCTGGATCCCGCCGAAGACCTCGGGCTTGATATTGCCGAGTGAGACGCCGCGCTCGGGGATGGCGATCAGATAGTGGTCGAGAATATGCATGGCCAGCGTGTAAACCGCCATGATCGAAAGCCATTTCGAATTCCGCTTGAGCCATGCCTGGAGCAGGATCACGAACGGGATGACGAAGTGACCGAAGACCAGCGCGATCATCGCGGTGTTCCAGTTGCCGGTGTTGCGGATCAGGAAATACGAGGTTTCCTCGGTGATGCCGGCATACCAGATCAGGAAGTATTGCGAGAAGGCGATGTAGGCCCAGAACACGGTGAAGGCGAACAATAGCTTGCCCATGATGTGGAAGTGCTCGGGACCGGCGACGTGTTTCAAGTGCCCCTGGCTCTTCAGCCATGCGACGACGAGGATGATCACCGCCATCGAGTTGAGAGCCGAACCGGCGAAGAGATATACACCCCACATCGTGGAGAACCACTTGTAATCGAGACCCTTGAGAAAATCGAAACCGGTGAAGGTGATGGTCAGCGCGAAAATGATCAGCGTGTAGGTGGAATGGAAGCGCGCGCGGAACAGGCGCTTCGTGCCGGGGTTGGGGTCCTTGTCCTGATCGGTGGAGAGTTTGCGCAGGAAATAGATCACCGCGCTTAGGCCCACGCCCCAGAAGATCACCCTGGCATACCAGAACGGCAGGTTGAGATACCAATACTTGTTGTAGAGCAGGTGATCGTGATGGTGGAGATATTCCTTCACATTCCCATTGGCGGCGCGGTGGGTGTTCATCCACTCGTAAAGATATTGCTGCACGGCCGGGCAGAGCAGCGGAATGCCGAAGAGGAACATCCACGGGTAGGTGGAGCCGAGATTCTCGAAGGTGCGGCGCACCGAGGTCCCCCACCCCGAGTTGGAGACGTTGTGGAGCAGCGTCCAGAAGCAGCCGCCGATCGAGAGAGTGAGGAAGAAATAGAAGGCGAACACCCAAGAGTAGGCATACGAGCCGCGGATTTTTTCCGGCGCGAAGAACAGCAGGTAAAGGCTGATCACCGTGCCGACTGCGGCGACGGCCAGAGCGATGGTTTTCACCTTCGCGGACCGCGTGGTGTCGAGATGATCGCCGTCGATGGCGATGTCTGCGGATGTGACGTGGTGGTGGGCCATTGCGGTGAAAATCAGTTGGAGTCCTTGGCGGCCTGGAGCGTGCGGACATAGGCGATGATCGCCCAGCGGTCGCGGACCGGGATGTTGTAGCCGTAGCCGCTCATCTGTCCCTTGCCCATGGTGATGACTTCATAGAGGCGTCCGTCGGGGTAGGTTTCCTGATGGAACGTGGGAAGCTGGAGGTTGGCGATGCCGGGCACGCCATAGTTGAGGGTGATGCCCTGGCCGTCGCCGGAGGCGCCGTGGCAGATGGCGCAGTAGATGCCGAAGCGCTCCTTGCCGCGGCGGATCAGTTCGGCCGCGCTGTCCGCATCGAGGGCTAGTTCCTCGGGCATGCCGCTGCCATAATAATCGCCGATGTGGCCGGTATAATAATAGCCGGTCTGTCCGCCGAACTCATACTCGGGGATGCCGCCGATCACTTTTTCACCCTCGGGGTTGAAGCCGCGCGGCTGCGTCTGCGCGACCGGCAGGCGGTCGCCCATGCCGTCGGCGAAGAAATTCGACGGCTTCTGGGCCTTGAGTTTGTCCTGCTCGTCCATGTCCGGGAAGATCCGGACCGGCGGCTTGGAAAACTTCTGGCCGCGCAAGCCGAAGATGCCGACGACGAGCAGCGCGATCAGTGCATATGCCAGGAAGAAATAGCGCATTGGGGTGAATTTCAGATTTTCAGCATTTCAGCATTTCAGCTTTTTCCATCAGTCCTCTTCTTCGACGAGTTCGATGTTATCGCCGCCGATTTCCGCAAGGAGATCCTTGGTCTGGTTGGGGCTGAATTTCGGATCGCGGGCCTCGATGGCGATGAAGAAACCGTCGTCGGTGGCGCGGTGGAACTGCTTGCTGGCGAACAACGGATGGTTGAGGCGCGGAAGCTGGATCAGCGCGAGCAGTCCGAACAGCACGGTGAAACCGGAGAACAGAATGGTCAGCTCGAACATCACCGGGAAGAAGGCCGGTACGGTGAAGATGTTGGCGGGTTTGGCCTGGACCACCGTCGGGTAGATCACCACCTGCGTGGAGTAGGCCAGCGCGAAGGCGGTGGCGGTGCCGGTCATGCCGCCGAAGAACACGAACCACGGCAGGATCGAGCGTTTCAAGCCCATCGCGCCGTCGAGGCCGTGGATTGGATAGGGCGAGTAGCAGTCCCATTTCCGGAAACCGGCGTCGCGCACCTTCTCCGCCGCCTTGTAGAGGGCGGAGGCGCTCTTGAACTCGGCGAGGTAGCCGTAAACTCGTTTGCGGGTCGTGCTCACTGGAAAGGAGTTTTCAGTTTCAAGTTTTCAGTTTTCAGGATTTCAGCCCTGCGAGTTCCTTCTGGTAGGCGGCTTCGGTTTCCACGCCGTGGTCGGGGTGGTGTTCCTTGTCGTCGAAGTGCGGGTCGGCCTCGGGCTTGGTCCACTTCACCTCGGCGATGTTGATGCAGGGCAGGAAGCGCAGGAACAGCATGAACAGGGCGAGGAACATGCCGATGGTGCCGACGAAGAGCATCATGTCCTGGCCGGACGGCGAGAAGGTCTTCCAGTCGCCCGGCAGCCACATGCGGGCGAGCGTGGTGACGATGATGACGAAGCGCTCGAACCACATGCCGACGTTCACGCACATGGCGATGATCATGACGACCCAGAGGTTTTCCCGGCATTTCTTGAACCAGAAGAACTGCGGCGAGATCACGTTGAGCGACATCATCGCGGCGTAGGCCCACCAGTACGGACCGGCGATGCGGAACTTGAACGCTTCCATTTCGTAGATCGCGCCGGAGTAGAAGGCGACGAACAACTCCATCAAATAAGCATAGCCGACGATCGTGCCCGTGAGCAGGATGATCTTGGCCATGTTGTCGATGTGCTTCATCGTGATCAGGTCCTGCAAGCCATAGACGAAGCGCGCGGGAACCATGATCGTGAGAACCATCGCGAAGCCGCCGAAGATCGCGCCTGCCACGAAGTAGGGCGGGAAGATCGTGGTGTGCCAGCCGGGGACCACCGAGGTGGCGAAGTCGAACGAAACGACCGAGTGCACGGAAAGCACCAGCGGCGTGGAAAGCGCGGCCAACAGCAGATAGGCCATTTCATAGTGGCTCCACTGGCGGTTTCCGCCGCGCCAACCGAGCGAGAGGATTCCGTAAAGGATCTTGCGGATGCCGGGCTTGCAGCGGTCGCGGATGGTCGCGAGGTCGGGCACCATGCCGAGGAACCAGAAGATCAGCGAAACGGTGAAGTAGGTGGACACCGCGAACACGTCCCACAGCAGCGGCGACTTGAAGTTCTGCCAGATCGCGTTGGCATTCGGGATCGGCGCGAGGAACCACGCCATCCACACGCGGCCGACGTGGAAGGCGGGGAAAATGCCCGCGCACATCACCGCAAAGATCGTCATCGCCTCGGCGGCGCGGTTGATCGAGGTCCGCCAGTTCTGTCTTGTTAGGAACAGAATCGCGGAGATCAGCGTTCCGGCGTGGCCGATACCGATCCAGAACACGAAGTTGACGATCGGCCAGCCCCACATCACGCGGTTGGTGTTGCCCCAGACGCCGACGCCGGTGGAAACGAGGTGGAACAATCCCCCGCCCACGCCGATGGCGGCGATGAGCGCCGATGGGATGAACAGCAGCCACCACAACAAGGGCTGGCGGTTTTCCAACACGCCGCAAATGCGCTCGGTGATCCAGTGGTAGGAGCGATCGTTGAGGATCAGCTTCTCGCGCTCCAGCACCGGGAGTTTGACTCCGGTGTGGGGCTCGTGAGCGGTTTGCGTGGTGGCTTCCATGTTGGAACTGTCAGGTCTCTGGATTCTGGAAACTGGCTTCTATCAGACCATGTGGATGGTGGCCTTGCCGATGAATGGCGCGTCGGGCATCTTCGGGTTCGGATTCTTGACGCGGGCCATGTAAACGGTGCGGGGGCGGGTGCCGATGTATTCGAGCAGATTGTAGGAGCGCTCCAGATTGCGGGCGCGGACCATTTTCGATTCCGAATCGTCCTTGAGGTTGCCGAACGAGATGGCATCTGCCGGGCAGGCTTCCTGGCAGGCGACCTTCACCGAGTCCACCGGGATGCGGAGGGTCTTGGTGGTGACTTCCATTTCGGTGGACGGCTTGCCGGCGACGAGCGCCTCCTGTTTCTGGCCGCGTTTCTGGCGGATGACGGCGTCCTTGAGGCGCTGCACGCAGTAGGTGCATTTCTCCATCACGCCGCGCATGCGGACGGTGACGTTCGGGTTCTTCTGGAGGTGCGTCGCCTCGCCGACGGTCTTCTCGCCGAGCGGGCCGCGGTAGAGGTTGTGTTTGATGAGCGGGTTGCGCTTGTTGTAGTCGAAGAAATTGAAGCGGCGAACCTTGTAAGGGCAGTTGTTGGCGCAGTAGCGGGTGCCGATGCAGCGGTTGTAGGCCATTGCGTTCAGACCGTCCTCGGTGTGGACCGTGGCGTTCACCGGGCAAACGGTTTCGCATGGCGCGGACTCGCATTGCACGCAAGCCACCGGCTGCGGAACGAGCGCGGGGTTGCCGTCATCGAAAGTGTTGTCCTTTTGCGTGGCGAAATACCGGTCCATGCGGATCCAGTGCATTTCGCGACCCTTGGCGACTTCCAGTTTGCCGACGACCGGAATGTTGTTTTCCGCCTGGCAGGCGACGAGGCAGGCATTGCAGCCCATGCATGACGAGAGGTCGATCGACATGCCCCACTGGTGAAGCGGGTCGTTGATCAGATCCTGCGCCTTGCCGTCCTTGCCGGGATCCCAGGTGGCGGAACCCTGCGGCTTGTAGAGATAAATGTTCGGCGGGATGTGCGAATCCATCCCCTGCTTCTTCACGTTGGCGAGTTGCCGGGCGAAATCGCCTTTCTCGTCGAGAGGAATTCCCTGTTCGTCCTTGGCTTCGATGGTGGAAATCTCGCGGACCAGCGAACGGCCATACATCGCGTGGTGCTCCTGGACGAGCGCGAGCAGATAACGCTTGCCGGTGGGTTTCACGGTGGCGCCGGAAGCATAGTATTGTGTCGCGGAATCGCGCAGCGGATAGGCGTTGAACCCGCGGTTCACGCCGACGAGGCCGGTGTGCGATTGATTCGCGGGCTTGCGGCCGAGTTCGTCGTCATTGTCGAATGCCTGACCGTAGCCGAGCGGAATGATCAGCGTGTTTTCCGCCTGACCGAAGGAAACAAGCACCGGGATTTCGAGCGTCTTGCCGTTCACGGTGACGGAGATCATGCGCTGCTTGCGGTTCTCCCCTTCCCCGTCGGGTCCCACAGTGGCATACTTGCCTTCGATCGGGATGAATCCCAGGGCCTTGGTAACAGGTTCGAGTTCGAGGACTTCGTCATAGATACCGAGTTCCTTGGCGGTCTTCGGCGCGATGAGCGCGGCGTTGTCCCATGTGAGCTTGGACACCGGATCGGGCGCTTCCTGGAGCCAGGCGTTGTCGATCCAGCGACCGTCGTAAACCGATGAGTCGGTGGAGAAGATGATTTCCAGCGAGTTCTTGGCGGGAGCCACCGGCACCACGATATTGGCAAGCGAGGGAGTTGCGGGAGTGGACGCCTGATAGGTGGAACCCGCGAGGAAACCGTCGCGCAGCAGTTTTTTCCACGCGGCATCCGAGGCATCGCCTAAATCGGCGAAGGTCGCGCGCACCGCGTCGTAGGCCGGCGATGCCGCGCCATTTTCGCCTTCACCGGCGAGCAGTTTGCCGTCGTCCTTGAGCAGGGCGACGAGCAGTTCCAGTTCGGAAACGCAATCCGGATAGAGCGGCAGGATCATCGGCTGCACCACGGTGTAAACGCCGCGGGCGCTGCGGGCGTCCGACCATGCTTCGAGGTAATGCGCGGCCGGGATGTGCCAGGTGGCGGCGTGCGCGGTGGCGTTCGTGCGCTCGCCGAGATGGATACTGGTCTTCACTTTCCCCAACAGCGCGGCGAAATCGATATCCGACGGCGCGTCGTAAACCGGGTTGGCGGGAGTGAGGATGAAAAGTGTGTCGATTTGGCCCGCATCGATGTCTTCCTTGAGCTTGAAGAGCGAGCCGCGGCCGGTGTTGCCGGTTTGCACGGCGAGCAGCGGTTTGCCTTCGCCGATGTTGCCGAGCGCTTGGTTGATCGCGAGCGCGAGTTGGTGAAGTTGGCCAGGTTGGCGCGAACCGGCGAGAACGACCGACTTGCCGGCATGCTCGCGGAGGTCGGCGGCCATCGCACGGATCCATTTCAAATGATTCTCATCCGTGATCGGTGAACCGCCGATGCCGGGCACTTCCAACTCACGGGCGATTTGCGCAGCGATGGCCGTCACTTGGCTGGCAGGCACGCGCAGACGGTGGTCCGCCATGCCGCCGGTGAGCGAGTAATTCGCCTCCACCGAGTAGAGGCGGTTCATTTTCGCGGCGTCGGCCTTGTTTTCGTAGCCTTTGCCCTCGGGCTTGCGGCGATCGAAGAACGGTGTCAGCGCGCCCTGCGGATCGATGCCCGCGAAATCGCAATCGAGCGAGAGGATGCGGTCGGCCTTGGAAAAATCCGGGACCATGCGCACGCCGTCGCCGAGCACGGCCATCGACTCACCGGCCAGCGGTTCATACTGATAGAATTTCGCCGCGGAAAACCTGCCCGCGATTTCCTGCGCGAGGCGGTTGCGCGTCGGGCTGTCGTCGGTGCCGAAGAGGAAGGCGACCTTCGCCGACTTGTCGGCGGCGATGGCCGTGATGGCGGCGTCGAGGTCCGCGCGCTTGGCGGATTTGCCGGACTTGAGCGGCTTGCGCGAACGCGAAGGCGAGTAGAGATCTAGAACCGAAGCCTGCGCGAAGACGTCGGTGCCTTCCGCGTCCGGGTGGAGGTTGTTAGGCCCGAGTTTCGTCGGGCGACCTTCGAAGGTCGTGACCACCAACGGCGTCGCACCGTGCGGGCGCGGCATGGCGGACGCGTAATAAGTCGCCTTGCCGGGAATCACCCACTCGGGAGCCTTGGTGTACGGGACGATGTAGCTTTCCGGGCGGCGGCAGGCGGCCATGCCGAAACCGGCCAGCGCGCTGGAGGCACCCATCAGTTTCAGGAACGAACGGCGCGAAGTCTCCGCCTCGGCCTCATCCGCCATCGCCGCGGCACCGCGCGGGAACTCGCTCTCCAGCCACTCGCGGAACTCCGGAGTGTCCTCAAGCTGACCCGCACTGCGCCATGAAACCGTGGTTTCGCCGGCCGGAACTTCGGGGTGTTGCCAAATGCGCTTGCTCATGTCTGATGCGGAAAATGGAGGAAAAATTCTGGCGGGAGGATCAATGGTGGCAGGTGGCGCAGCTTTCCTTCGGATTCACCTGGAACTGCTCCTTGAGCTTGAGCCCGAGGTCCTCGGTGGTCTTCACGCCCTTGTCCTTGGAGTATTTCGCCACGTCGCCGTCGCCATACTCGAAATTGTAAACCTCTTCCAGCGGACGCAGGTGCTTCTCCGGCGCGCGGTGGCACTCGAGGCACCAGCCCATCGAGTGGTTTTCCGCCTGCCAGACGACATCCATCTGGTGCACGTCACCATGGCAGCTCTGGCAGGAAATCCCCCGGCTTACGTGCGCCGAGTGGTTGAAATAGACATAGTCGGGCGACTTGTGGACACGCACCCACTCGATCGGCTTGCCGTCGTAGCCGGGGAAATCCGGGTTCATCGACTTGTGGAGCGGCGCGAGTTTCGGGCTGTCGCGCTGGACGTGCTGGTGGCAGTTCCAACAGGTGTTGCCGGTTGGCACGTTCGAGTGACCGGCCACATCCACGAACGAGTGGCAGTAGCGGCAGTCCAGGCCAAGCTGCTCGACGTGGATTTTGTGGGAAAACGGAATCGGCTGCGACGGCTGGTAGCCAACGACCTGCGCCTTGGGCGTCGCGTAATACGTGAATGCAAGGCCCACACCCGCGGCGGTGGCCCCGACACAAACGGCGATTTTCAGGGGCAGAAGGTTGGTCCAGCGGGGAAAAATGTTTGCCATGGCAAGGACGATGCGGTGCGGAAATGGTCTGTGCCCCGCAGTTTGATCACGACCGGAAACGATCCGTTAGCAGCCGCGGGCGAGGCGCCGGGAGGATGCAAACCGGGGCATTCCTTGCAACGGAAAAAAGAAAATTTGCGGCATTTTGTAAGCGCCGCGACCGAAACGGGAAATTTTTAAAATTCCGGCTCACTCCATCGCCAGAGCGAGCGGTTTTCAAACCTCCACGATGTCCACGACCCGCAATTCCCTGGCCGGGTGGTAGGGCCGGAACGCACTGAGCAAGTCACCCACCGGAAGACCAGCTCAGCCCCTTGTCCTTGCGCCATTTCCGGAAGGCGGCGAACTGCTCGTTTTTCGGCAGCTCGCGGCGTGACGGGTTTTCTTCGAGGAACGATTCGAACAGTCCGCCGGGACTCGGCTCGACGGCTGCGGCATCATCGCCGGATGGCTCCGCGGGGGATGAAACGTTCGACAAGCGCGCCTCGATGCCTGCAAGACGTGAGAGAATCCGCCCCGCCTGCATGAGGAGCAGCACGAGCAGGCAGACGGCGAGGATGAGGAGAATCAACTCGGTTTCCGGCATGCCGACAGGCTGTTCCGGCTGTAGGCGCATTGCAACGCCGCAGTTGGCGTGGACCTTGCCAGCGGCTGATGCGCGTGCGATAGCGGGCGTGTGTCGTCACTGATCCGCCGCAGCGGTCCCTTCGCGGAGAAAAACGCGCGGCTGTTCGTGCTTTTCACCACGCTCTACAACGCGCGGGCCTACTATCCGGTGCTGGCGGTCTTGTTCACCGATCTCGGCCTGAAACTGGAGCACTACGTCCTGCTCAACGCGGTGTGGGCGGCGGCGATTTTCCTGCTGGAAGTGCCTTCGGGGGCCTTGGCCGACGTGCTCGGGCGCAAGCGGCTGCTGGTCTTTTCCTCGGTGCTGATGGTGCTGGAAATGGCCATCCTGCTGCTGGCCCCGAAGGACGGTGGCATGCTGCTGTTCGCGCTCTGTGTGCTGAACCGTTTTCTATCAGGCGCCTCCGAAGCCGCGGCCAGCGGGGCCGACGAGGCGATAGCCTACGATGCGCTGCCGAAAAACGATGGCCTCAAGTCGGCATGGGACGAGGTGTTGGCCACTGCGATGCGGTGGCGCGCCGCCGGTTTCCTGATCGCGATGACCGCCGGCGGACTGCTCTACGACCCGTCATGGATCAACGCGCTGTTGCCGGAAACGATGCAGGTGCCGGTCGATGTCGCGCGACGTCTGCCGGTGGCGCTGGTGCTCCTGCAAGCGGTCGGCTGCCTGCTGATTTGCCTGCGTTTCGAGGAAACCCGCCCGCCCGCCGCGGAAGCCGGAGCCTGCCGCAACGCCCTGCGGCTCACACTGCGCACCGCACGCATGGCCCTCACCACGCGCGCCATCGCCGTGGTCTTGGTGGGCGGTTTCCTGATCGATGCCGTCGCGCGCAATTTCGCCACTCTGGTCAGCGAGTATTACCGTCTCATCGGCATCCCCGGCTGGGCATTCGGTGTGATCGGATCGCTGATCGCGGTCGGAAACTGGTTCATCCCCGGCATCGCCGCGCGGGTGAACCGCCGCCATGAAACTCTGCCCGCACTCATCATGGGAGGCGCGGTGGCCGCGCTCGGCCTGTGGCTGCTGGTTCCGGCGTGGCCGTGGGCGGGGCTGTTGCCGGTGGCCCTCCTGATGATGATGCTCGGTTACGTCGGTTTCACCGTGAGCCGGCATCTGCATGAGGTCGCCACCTCCGACCAGCGCGCCACGCTGCTCAGCGTGAAAGGTCTTATTTTCAACCTCGCTTACGGGACCTACTCGCTGGCGTTTTCCCTCACCCTGGCCGGCATGGGAAAATCCGGAACCGCGGCCCTGCAACAAGCGCTCGGCTGGCAAGCAGTTGCTTTCACGGTGATCATCGCCGGCTTCGCCCTCGTCGCACACCGGCAGTCCCGCCGCAGGACGGCTTGAAACACTCAAGCCCCGGTCACGCCGGACCATGACCACAGCCCGGAATCCAGTTCGTCCCGGGCCGCTTTGGCGAGGCCCATTGCATCGGCATCCTCACGCAGCACGGCGAACATCGTGGAACCGGAACCCGCCATCAGCGCGGCGTCGCACTCGTCGCGGTCCAGCAGCCATTGCTTGAGTTCCGCAAGAAACCGGTGTTTGGCGAAAACCGGCCGTTCCAGATCGTTGACCAGCTGCAGTCCGTCCAGCGGCTGCGGCCGGTAGTTGATGCCCGGCAGATCACTGGATTCCCGCCAGCGGCGGTAGGCGTCCGGCGTTTCCACCACGAACCCCGGTTTGAGCAACAAAACCCTCAACTGCGGCGGCGCGTCCACCGGCTCGATTCCTTCTCCCCGGCCGGTGCAGCGCGCGGCGCCGGCGGTGATGAAAAACGGCACGTCGGAACCGATCCCGGCAGCGATTTCGCTCAGTCGATCCGGCCCGAGCTTGCCGTCATGCAATTGATCCAACCCCAGCAGCACGGCCGCCGCGTCACTGCTGCCCCCGCCGAGACCGGCACCGTGGGGAATCGACTTTCTCAGCGAAATCGCATACTTGCACGACACCTCGGCCGCCGCCTCGTATGCGCGTGCCGCCTTCATGGCCAGATTGTCGTCGCCAGCCGGCAACGCCGGATCGTCGCATGTCAGCGCCAATGCTCCGGCCTCGGAAAACTCCAGACTATCCGCCAGCCCGGGCAGTTTCACCATCAATGTGTCGATTTCATGAAACCCGTCCTCACGCTTCCCGAGGACGCGCAGCGAGAGATTCAACTTGGCGGGGGCTTGCAGGGTGAGCGTGCTCATGGCGGATCGCGGACAATCAGGGCCATCATCCGGCCGGTCTTTCCCAGCTCCATGCGGTAGCTGTAGAAACGGGAGGGATCTGAGGCGGTATCCAGCCCGCAGTCGATGAAATTCCCCACGCCGGCCCGCATCGCCTGTCGGCCGATCTCCGCGGCGAAATCAATCTCGTAATGCGGCGGCCGGATGCACGGGCTCAACACCGCCGTGACATCCGCGGCCCGCGTGCCGAAGTCCCGCGCCATGCGATCCAGGGCGCGCTGGAAAATATTCGCCTCCGTTCCCTTCTTGCCGGAATGCAGCAGACCGATCGCGCCGCTGCCGCGGTCGGCCAGCCAGAGCGCGCCGCAATCCGCCACATAAATCGCCAGCACCACACCGGTTTGTGCCGTCAACAGGCCGTCCACACCGGGCACCACCAGCAGCCCGTCGGCCGCGGAAACCGTCACCGCACCCGGCACCACCGCCAGTTCCGAACCATGCACCTGCTCGGCGCGCCACCATGCCGCGCCGGGCGCGACCCGCCGGACTTCCTCCTCGTGCCACGGCCGCAGCGCGCGCATCGCCTCGTCCCGATCGCAGGCCACATCCACACCACCGATGCGCTCCACCCAGCCGGCGCGCACACCGGAAATGCCGCGCACCGGGTCCAGAAATGAGAATGCCTCCGTCACCGGGGGGATGGTAACGGAGGCTTTGCTCTCCCGCCAAGCGGCGAGTGAGGTTGGATTCAAACCGACGGTCAGGCGATCGCACGGCCACGAATGGCGCGTTTCGTGTGCTCGACGGTTTCCGCCTGGTCCTCGTCCATGCCGGCCAGGATTCCGGCGAGGTCGGTGGCGATTTCGGCGCGCAGTTTGGAAACGAGTTCCACCCCTTTCGAGGTGATGCGCACCATGATCTTGCGGCGGTCTTCCGCGGCGTGGACACGTTCCACATATCCCAGTTTCTCCAAACGATCCACCAAGCCGGTGGCAGCCGCCGTGGAGTGGCCCATCTTCTTGGCGATATCCGACATCGTCAGATATTCCTCGCTCGAGAGATAGGTCAGCAGGAAGAACTGCGGGAACGAGATGTTACCCTTGTTGAGTTCAGTGGACAGGTTGAGGATGCAGCTCCGCTGGGTAAACAGGACGAAGTCTGCAAGACGATCCGCATCGGCTTTCACCGACGCGCCCGAGGGGTTCATGGTTTTCATTAGGGCTGGTTGTAGTGTTCATGTTTTGGGACATGTAAGGGGGCACAGCCATTGCGAGAGAGAAGCTACCCGGAAACCCGGATATTTATCAATCCTAAAATTTGGCGAATTTTTGGCTCAATGACCGTGCTGGTTGGGACAGCCATAAAGTAAGGAAAAAACAAAAATTTTGAAAGCAAAGAAATTATGAAAAGCTAATTATTTTTTTGAACGTTTCCGGAACCCTCATTGGATTGATTTCCAGCCGCTTCGGCACCGGCCTCGGGATTGGCAGCCGGATCGACAGTCGGTTCCGGCGGGGCTGGAGTGTGCAGGGAATAGACCGCATCGCCGGTTGCCACTGTGCCGGATTGGATGTCGGCCGCGGCAAACCGACCCATCGATTCGCCGGTGACGAGCAGGTTGGCCACCCGATCGTCCTCCCCGCGGGCGGTCAGAATGGCCCCGGCCGCGCGTTTCCATGGACCGTAACTCTGAATGAGCACGAAGCGGCGGTCGGAGGAAACCGAAGCGATGCGGCCCACCAGTTCCGGCCCTTTGACGGGCTCGCGCTCTTTTTCCCCGGAATCCGCCTCCTCTCGCTCGAACAGCGAGCAGGCACCCAATGCGAAAATCATCGGAATGAGGAACCATCTGGCTGATTTCATGCGAGGCGAAGCATGACAGCCCTCCGCGCTCAGGCAAGGATGCGGATTTCATCCGCCTGCATGAGCTAACGGGTGCCTGCGGTGTTGCGAACCAGGAGTTCCCCGCCGGGAGCGATTCCCTCGACAGTTCCGCGGTCCGGACCCGCGGCGGTGAGGAAAGACACTTGGTGTCCGGTGAGCACGCAGCGGCTGGCGACCGCGGCGATGGTTTCTTCAAATGACACACCGATCTTCCCGCAGTGCACCGCGAAGCGCCGGATCACGGCGGCGAGCACGTCGGCGGCGGAATGATCGATGCCGGTCTCCAGTTTGAGCGAAGTGGCGAAGCCGGCGATTTCCGCAGGGAATTCCATCGTTCCGACATTCAGGCCGATGCCGACGACCACATGATCGTCGCCAGCCTCGACGAGAATGCCCGCGACTTTTTTGCCGGCGATCCAAACGTCGTTGGGCCACTTGATTCCGACAGCCGGGCCGAAAGTTTCGACCGCCTCGGCAACGGCCAGCCCCGCGCTCAGGGCGAGGCGCGGCCACAATGCCTTGGACTCATCGGGACGAAGCAGGATGGAGAAGGCGAGCGATTCGCCCGGTGTCGAAAACCACGCCGCGCCGCGCCGGCCTTTTCCCGCGGTTTGTCGCAGGGCGAGCAGCACCAATCCCTCCTCCGCGCCGTTTTCGCCGAGCCGACGGAGGTCGTCATTGGTCGATGCGGAAGTTTCCCTGACCAGCAGCCGGAACGGATCGGGCAACGAAGCCGCCGCTTTGGAAAATGCGTCGTTCATTCCGACAAGGGCGTGAAATCGAGCCCGACATCAATGGCTGGCGCGGAATGGGTGATCGCGCCCACCGAGATGAAATCCACGCCGGTCTCCGCGATGGCGCGCACCGTTTCGAGCGACACCCCGCCGCTGGCTTCAAGCATCGGCGGCCGGCGCTCGCCGCGCGCCGTGACGGCCTCGCGGAGTTCGTCATGGTCCATGTTGTCGAGCAGGATGTGGTCCACCCCGTCGAGACTGAGGAAATCGCGCACTTGTTTGAGGCTGTCGGCCTCCAGTTCGACTTCCACACCGGGACGCTCTTGTTTCAGCCTGGAAATCGCGGCCTGTAGCGCCTCAAGCCCGCCATCCGCCACGAGGTGGTTGTCCTTGACCATCGCCCGGTCGTAGAGGCCCATGCGGTGGTTCAGGGCGCCGCCGTGGACGACCGCCTGTTTTTCCAGCATGCGATACCCGGGAGTCGTCTTGCGGGTGTCGAGAATCCGCGCGGCGGTGCCCTTCACCGCATCCACGTAGGCGGCTGTCAGAGTGGCCACGCCGCTGAGGTGCTGGAGGAAATTCAGGGCCGTGCGTTCCGCTCCGAGAATCGAGCGGGCGGCTCCCTCCACTTTCATCAACAAGGCGCCCTCACCCACCCGGCTGCCATCCGGAATCATCACCTCCACCTCCAGTTCCGGATCCAGCTTCGCGAAAACACGGGCCGCGATCTCCACCCCGGAAACCACGCCCTCGCGTCGTGCGGCGACGAATGCCCGCGCCTTGCGCTCGGCGGGAATGAAATACAGCGAAGTCACATCGCCCCCGCCAAGGTCCTCGGCCAGGGCCAGATCGATGAGAAGTTCCGAGTGGTCGGTCATTTTCCTGGCCGGCAGTCCACCGCCTGTCCGGGGCGCTGTCAATCGCGCCGCCATTGCCATCACCGGATGTCATGCCCATAGTGCCCTCGATCACCAACTCAACCCTCTTTCATCATGAAGATAACCTGGTTCGGACACTCCGCCTTCCGTCTCGATTTCGCGGGCCACGCGCTGCTCATCGATCCCTTTTTCACCGGCAACCCGGCTTTCGACGGCGACTCCGCGGCAGCTTCGAAGGGCATCTCGCACATCCTGCTCACCCACGGCCACAGCGATCACGTGGGCGACACCGTGGCCATCGCGAAAGCCACCGGTGCCAGGGTGGTGGCGAATTACGAAATCTGCATGTGGCTCAACTCGCAGGGCGTGGAAAACATCGACCCCATGAACCTCGGCGGGACCACCCAACAGGATGGTTTCAAAGTGAGCATGGTGCGCGCCGACCATTCCTCGTCCGATCAGAACATCCCGCTCGGCAACCCGGCGGGCATCATCGTCACTCCGGACGAGGGACCGACGGTCTATCACATGGGCGACACCGACATCTTCGGCGACATGGCGCTGATCCACGAGTTATATCAACCGGAGATCGCCATGGTTCCCATCGGCGACCGCTTCACGATGAACCCGCGCACCGCGGCGCTGGCGGTGAAGCGGTATTTCAAACTCAAGGCCGCGATTCCCTGCCATTACGGATCGTTTCCGATCATCGAGCAAAATGCAGACGCCTTCGTGAAGGCCATGGAGGGGCATGAAACACGCGTGCTGGTTCCGGAAAAGAACCATGCCGTGGAGGTTTGACGGTCCGCCCATATCAAAAAAGAACGGCGGCATCACTGCCGCCGTCCCGGGATGGTGAAGATTGCGACCACTTCGAATCAAGGCGTCACACTGAGACGAGAGAAGATTTTGCCGGCACCCGTTGGCAGGGTGAAGGAAACCTCCGTGTCGCTGACGCTCAGGTTTGCCGGATAGGCAACGGCCGCGTCCTGCCAACTCACAAGGTCGCTGGAGACCTCGATTCTGAAAGAACTGATGGCGGTATCCGCGGCCCGCGGCCAGGTGATCACGCCGGCCACCACCGGCGGGTTGGTAGTGAAGGCATTGCCGGGCGTGCCCATGAAATATTCCGCGCCGTTATCGATACCGTCGCCGTCAAAATCCTGATTTGCCGGCTGGCCGCCCACATTGGCATCCGCCCAGGAACCGTAGCCTGCGTCATTGCTGAAAAACACCGTGTCCAATGTCTGGGTGGTTTCAGCCGTGCCCAGGGTGAATGTGCGGTCGAATCCGAATTCGTAGCCAGTGTTGGGGCTGTTGGGATCGTCGGTGCGGAATTTGTAGGTGCCGAACGACTCTCCCTCGAATCCGCCCGCGGCGACCAGTGTGCCGGTGTAAATCATGTCCGCATCCGGATCGGTGAGCGTGAGAGTGCTGAGCGGCGTTTGTGAACCACTGAAAAACTGGACCTCCACCGTGCTGCCGACCGTGAAGAGACCTTTCGCTTCCTGCACGGCCATGTTCACGCTGAACTCGATGTCGCGAGTCTGCGCCAGCGGCTGGGGATCGATGTCGTTGGTGAGGCCGTCTCCGTCCTCGTCGTCGGTGGCCACCAGCGTGGGACGGTCCACACCGACCGTGAGTGTTTGGACCGATGCGTAATCCGTTTCGAAATCGATGAATTCGAGGTCCCCGCCCATATCGCCACTGCTATCGAGCGAGCCAAGCACCTGGTTTGAACCAAAAGACGAGTCACCATTGATGAGCATCGCCATCAGTCGCACCTCCTGTTCGCCTTCGGCCACGCCGAGCAGCGCCATGTTGAGGGACATTTCCACGCCCCTGACGGCGGAGGCGGGGTCCCCGGTGTCAACATCCTCCCACTCGACAGCGATCGCGCTCACCGGCCCGTGCGAACCGATGTTGCCGACGCTGGTGTCCACCTGACCCAAATCGACGCGAAACGCTTTCTGAAGATCATACAATGAGGCGTATGCTTCGGAACCGGTGCCGAAGACGCGGATGGCATAGTCGGGCTCGAAACCGGCTTCGAAAGTCATTCCCGCGCTGTCGGTTTCGCCGAGATTGTTGATATCCGCCTCGAAGCCGCCGCTTTGGATCAGATTGTTCCTGATGAAGGAAACCCCGCCGGCCTTGGAATCGACGAAGACGATGATGGCGTTGCCGTTAGCCCTGCCGGACACGAAGAGATTGAGCAGCTTGGTCGTTTGCTCGGTGTGGATGTTGGCAAGCGAGTTGCCGCCACCCCAATTGGTGGTCTGGTCTTGCACGGCGAGTTCACTGTAGCCTTCCCCCACATCGCGGACAGCGTCCACGGTGACCTGGGCGGAGGTGGTGGCGATCGTGAGCGCGATCAGGGAAGCGGCGCAGCCGCCGATGCGGGCACTGAAGGATTTCAGTTTCATGGGTTTCGTGGGTTATGGAATGGGGAAGGATTAAACGGCCCGGAGAAATGCAAAGGTGGATTCTTTCGTTCCGGGCGGTCCGGAGATCCCTCATCCGGTCCACTCTTGAAATGTGCGGATGCGGAGCCGGGTTTAAAAATTTCTCACTCGCCTTGCCGGGCCAGCTCCAGCACTTGAAATCGCGCGCCAAGCTGCGCCGGGTGCGTGAGCGTTTGGAACTGGCGCAACAGCGCGGGTTGCGGACGGCCTTCCATCGCCAGCAGCCACTCGCGGGCGATTTCGGTGAGCCATGCGCCCTGGGATCGCAGCGGTCGCGCCTGCCAGCCGAGGTCGCGTGCGGCTTCCGCCACTGAGGTGAAATCGACATGCGCGCTGATGTCCCGGCCGCCCGGGTCGTCGAGCGGATCGTCCCCCGCGCGATGGCGGGAAAACGTGCGCAAGGTGCCCTCGCCCCGTG
>DATISV010000420.1:0-2873 GCA_035468505.1 Luteolibacter sp.
AGAGCGATGAGGCTTTCGGCAGGTCGGCGAGTTCGGGGAAACGGTCGCCGAAGAGCAGCGGCGAGAGCACCGCGCCGACGGGGCCGCCGTAGGTGGAGCGGTAGGCATGGCCGGAGGCCTGGCGATAGACGGGGCAGACGTTCTGGCAGGCACCGCAACGGATGCAGCGGAGGATTTCGCGGCAATTCGACGCGAGCACGTCCGTGCGGCCGTTGTCCATGAAGACGACGTGGAAATGCTCGGGGCCGTCGGGTTGGTTCGCGGACTTCGGGCCGTTGATGAACTCGGTGTAAACCGTGAGCTGCTGGCCGGTGGCGGAGCGGCCTAACAGGTTGAGGAAAACGGACAGGTCTTTCTCGCGCGGAATGACCTTTTCGATGCCGACCAGCGCGATGTGCACCGGCACCGGAGCCATGCCGAAGCGCGAGTTGCCCTCGTTGGTGACGAGCAGCAGCCGGCCGCTGTCGGCGCAGACGAAATTCGCGCCGGTGATGCCGGCTTCGGCCTGCATGTATTTCTCCCGCAGATAGACCCTCGCGCGGCGGGTGATGGTTTCCGGATCGTCGTTATAATCCGCAGCGATGCCCTCGCGCTGGAAGGTGCGGGCGATCTCGCGGCGGTTCTTGTGGATGATCGGCTTGACGATGTGCGACGGCTCGTCGTCGTCGAGTTGCACGATGAACTCGCCAAGGTCGGATTCGAGACACTCGATGCCATTCTCTATCAGAAACGGATTGAGATGGATTTCCTCGGCGGCCATCGACTTCGATTTGGTCAGCCGTGTGACGCCGTGGGAGCGGAGGATGTCGAGGATCGTTTGTTTCGCATCGTCACCGGTGGCGGCGAAGTGGACCTGCGCGCCACGCGAAACGAGCGCCTGTTCGGCTTGCGCGAGATAATTGTCGAGATGATGCAGCGTGTGGTCCTTGATCGCGGCGGCGAGTTTGCGAAGCCCGTCGGGATCGGCGTAATCCTTGTGCAGGACCTGATAGCGTTTGTCGGTGCCGGAAGACGCACCATCAAGCACCGAGTGCTGTTTTTCATCGGTGATGGTCCGGGCGTATTCGTCGATGGGTTGATTGCCGATCATGACTTGGTGAGGCGATTAGGATTTGATGGGAAGCATGCGGATGCGTGCCTTGGTGGTAGTGGCGGTTACAACGCAACCTTCCGCAAGAGAGTCGGCGAAACGGGAATGAATCAAAAGAACGATGTCGCGGACCTTTTCCGCCTTCAATCCTTCCTCCCGCAGGCGGATTACCGAGGGTTTATGCAAACCCGAGTGAGCGAGAATCGCGTGAAAATCAGCGTCCAAGGTCACAATCACGCGGTCTTCTTTTTCCGCGAGGGGGATGATTTCAGGGTCACTCGCTGACGCCATGCCGACTTCGCCCACATGAATGGCGTCAAATCCGCGGTCACACAGCAACACGGCCGCAGTCCGTGGAATTCCCTGATCAAGCAACCAGAGCATCGTCGTTCAAGGAAACAACTTGGTCGGGAAGGTGAAGTGCGGCGTAATGCAGCGCCTGCCTGACATCTTCGTCCTCGAGTTCGGGAAATTCAATTTTCCGCTCGGCGGCATCAGGATACAGAGCGGCGATTTCCAGGACGCGTCTGACGGTCAACCGCATGCCCCGGATGCAAGGTTGCCCGTTCATTTGTTCCTGATTCGTGGTGATTCGGTCGAGAGGGATCATGATGGCAATCTATGTTTGTTGTTTGGAGGAACAAGGAAGATTTAGGTTTTCGGGAGCGTGTCTCTGAGGATCTGGATCACATGTTTGTGCGGCACGGGGCGGCCCTGGGTGGTGGCGAGGCCGGTGAGGTGCATGAGACAGGACATGTCGATGCCGGCGAGCAGGTCGGGTTTGGTGTCGAGGATGTGGTCGAGCTTGAGCGTGCCCATCTGGCCGGAGATGTGCGGGAAGGTGACCGAGAAGGTGCCGCCGAAGCCGCAGCATTGTTCCGCCTGGCCGAAGGGGATGACCTCGGCGTTTCCGATGGACGCGAGCAACGCCCTGACCGCCTTGCCGGTCTCGGTGCCGCGGCTGTGGCACGAGCGATGGAAGGCGATGCGGGTGGGCTGGTCGAATTTCCCCGGCCATGTTTTGATGCCGAGGCCGTTGTATAGGAAATCGATGAGTTCCCAGGTGCGGTTTGCGAGCGAGTCGATGGCGGGATCGGGATGTTCCTCGAACTGGAGCAGGTTGCCGTGGCGGTTCATCGCGGCGCAGGAGCCGGACGGCACGATCACGGGCAACTCGCCGGCGAAAACCTCGGCGGTGTGTTTCGCGACCTTGCGCGATGCGGTCCAATCGCCCGAGTTGAACGCCGGTTGGCCGCAGCAGGTCTGGTTTTCCGGAAACTCCACCGAGATGCCGAGGTGTTCGAGAATCTCGACGGTGGCGCGCGCCACGTCGTCGTAGAAGGCGTCGCACAGGCAGGTGCCCATGAGGAGCACGCGCTTGCTGAGTGGGCGGGCGGTGGGATTGGCCATGGAAAGGTGCGTTGGCATCAGGCTAGGGAATCGCCCCGCCGCCGCAACTTGGAAATCCGCAAACCGGCCGATGCACGGCGTGATCCGGCATGTGATGTGCCGCGACTTCCGCGCAGGTGCGGAAAAAGTGGAGCATAGGAGATTCGAACTCCTGACCTCTTCATTGCGAAGACGTAAGCGTTAAAGATCGGGCTATTGATTTTCTGTAACTTGTAGAATCATTACTAAAGAAAACCGTTGCGGTTGCCCAAGCGGTTGCCCAAGCTTGGGTGTGGCCAAGCCCAAAATAGTCAAACGTTTCAACATCACCACCTTCACCAATCGCTCCGGTACTACCTCATGGCGAGTGACGGGAAGGAAACCCGATGGCACG
>DATISV010000421.1:0-2833 GCA_035468505.1 Luteolibacter sp.
TTGTTCATGCGGGCGTTGATGAAGGTTTCGGGAGTGATGAGGCCCTGGCGGACGAGGCGCTTGAGGTTGTTGTCCCACTCGATGTTTCCGGCGCGGCGGATGACGTCTTCGAGCGAGCGGGCGCCGCCGTCGTAGTTGGCGATGGCGGAGGATACGGCGTCGTCGTTGTTCTGGAGGAACTCGTAGGTGAGCACGCGCTTGTGCACGCCGTTGAGCAGGCCCTGGGAGTGGATGAAGATGAGGATTTCCGCCAGGCGGCTGAGCACCGCGGTGTGGGATTCCCGCGGGTAGAGTTCGAGGATACGGCCGATGGTCTTGACCGCGCCGGTGGTGTGCAGGGTGGAGAGCACGAGGTGCCCGGTCTGGGCGGCTTCCATGCAGGTTTCCATCGCCTCGCGGTCGCGGATTTCCCCGAGAAGAATGACGTGCGGGGCCTTGCGCAGAACGTCCTTGAGGCCCTGGCGGTAAGAGTGGACGTCGCGTCCGACCTCCTGCTGGGTGACAATGGACGGCGAGGGAATCCGGTGGCCCGGGAACTCGGAATCGTCCATGTCGTCGGGGTATTGGTACTCGATGGGGTCCTCGACGGTAACGATGTGCTTGCGATGGTGGCGGCGCAGCCAGTCGATGAGCGAGGCGAGCGTGGTCGATTTACCGGAACCGGTGGGGCCGGTGACGAGGCACAGGCCGGCGCGCTTGAGCACGCAGTGACGCAGGGTGGCGGTGGTGTCGGGATCGATGCCGAGCACTTCGAGTTCCGGGATCGAGTCGTTGAGAATCCGGCAGGTGACGCCGAGGCCGGAGGAACTGAGGTGGGCCTGGATCCGGAGACGGCCGGACTTTTCGCCGTTCTCACCCATCGGGATGCCGTCGCATGAGAAATCCGCCACGCGGGTCTGGGCGAACTCGTCGATGGCGATGCGGATCTTGTCCTCCACGCGCTCGTCCATCGACTGATCCAGGCCGAAGCCGTGGCTGCCGCTCTCCTTGTTGGTGATGAGCTCCTTGAGAATCTCATCCATGTGGGCCGGCGAGAGAATCCCTAGGTGGTCGAGTTTCTCCATGCCCTTGTTGGTATGGATGTACACCGGACGGGCGGCGCGCATCTGGATGTCCGAAACCCCCATCTCGGCGCAGACCCGGAAGATGATCCCCAGCAACTCGCGACCGCTCATACCGCGCGCGAAGCGCGGTGCCTCCGCCACCGGTGTGGGGACCGGCAGGGGTGGTGGTGCGAGAGCTGTATCGGCGGAGATCATGGCTGGGATTGTAGCGGCGGTCTATGACCGTCGGTGCGATTGAGATGCTGGTGTAAGTCGTTTGGCTTTCAGTCAGCGACGGTCACAGACCGCCGCTACAGTTGAAGTTAATTGGCCACTTGCACGGGATGGGGTTTGGCTTCGAAGTTGGCGATGGCTTCCTCGGCCGCATCGCGGATTTTGGTGATGAATCGGAAACGTTCGTCACACTCGGCGATTCGCATTGGGGACAACAATTCCCATTGCTTGTTTTGATCCCACTGTGCGGCAATGGCGTCGTAGCGTTGGAGGCAATGGTCGAGCAGCGCAAGGCACTGGCGCATCTGGTCGGGACTGTATTTCGGCGTTTCGCTGTGCCGCAAGTCGGCGAACATCAGATGCAGGATGTTTGTGCAGGCGGCGGCGGCGGTGAGGGCGGGACGCGGATCGTCCTGTTGCTTGAGGCAGTAATCGATGGTGTCCTGCGCGAGCTTGGCGGCGGAGGGCGTCAATTCCGGGCGGGTTCCAACCTGCGGTTCTGTGAGGAAGAAGTGGAGCGCGTTGTAATTCGCGTAATGCGAGGGATCGAGGTTGTAGGCGAAGCGGAGCTTGTCCTCGGCATCACGGCGGAGGTGGCGCTTGAGCGCCTCACTGGGCGGTTTGGGATTGGTGCGGGTTTCGGCGGCTTGCGCCAGTGAGCCGAGCAGCGAGTTCCAGCGTGCCTGCAGCGAGCGCTTGTGGGTCTGCGGTCCATCGGTGGTTTCCACTTCCTCCGTGCTTTCCGCTGCGGCCGTTTCCCGGGCGCGGAAGGAGCTGGAGGACCCGTCTTCATGCGGCTGACCACTCCCGCCGAACATGCCGATGGTGAAGCGGGTGTCGATGGGGCCTTGCATGGCCATGGCGATCACCTCGCCGTAAGGGCTGCCATTGATGCCAAGGGGATTGTGCGGCGGGGCGAGTTCGCGGTCGGCAATGAGCGGGCGTCCGGCAAATGCCCACGCGAGCACACCCGCGCCAAGCAGCGAGGCGGTCGTGAGAGAGTTGGCGGATAGGCGGGACATGGCTGGGGTAAAAGCTGAAATGCTGAAAACTGAGATGCTGAGATCGGATTGGTCAGACTCTTACTTTGGTCTTGAAACAGAGGCGTGAGATGGCGGCGTAAACGGCCAGGATGCCGGCGAAGTAGAGGACCATCAGGCCGAAGGAGTCGGCGGGCAGGGCACCGTATTTGAAATACAGGCGCTGGGTGAGGTCGGCGAAGCGGTATTGCGGCGAGAAGGCCCAGAGCGATTGCAGAATCGGGTTTTCCTCCAGCTTGAGCATTTTGTCCAGGTAGCCGACCCCGTAGAGGCCGTAGAGGGTGAGGAACAGGGTGACCGCAAATCCGGCGATGCCGCCGAAGCGCGAGGCGATGGCCGTGGACAACGCGAGCAGCGGCGCGATCACCATCAGGAACAGCACCACGTATTGGAGATTGAGCATCCACCACATCGAGCGCTCCACCGAATCGGCCGGCGCGGCGGTAAACTGGCAGATTAACGCGGTGAGCACCGCCAACGGCGCGATGAAGGAGAACACCGCCAGCCAGATTTCGA
>DATISV010000422.1:0-5261 GCA_035468505.1 Luteolibacter sp.
ATCCGGCGCGCGAGCGACGACTTGCTGGCGTGATAGGCATGCTGCACCCGCCCGGTTCTCGCGTCGGCCTGCCCCTGGAGGTTTTCGGCGGCGGCATTGAACTCCTCGTGAATGGTCCGCACCCGCTCGTCGAGCCGGACGTTTTCGATTTCCGCGAACTGCTGCGCCGCACGGCGCAGCGCGGTGAGTTTCTCCGCCTTCGCCTTGAGCACCGCCTTCTCCGCCTCGGCCGTCGAGGCGATGGCGGATTTCAGATGCTCGATGCGCGCGCGCATCGAACGGGGGTCGATGGAGTCATTCGCAGTCTGCATGAACTTTTTCCAATAGTTGATCGAGTTCCTCGAGCGTGCGGATGGCCGCGCCGACCGTTTCCTTCACTTCTGATAGATAACGTTCCTCGAATTCCGCCGCCTTCAGGTCGCGCCAGGACCGGTGGGCCTCGTCCCAGCGGCCCAGCAACTGGCGGGTGGCCTGCGCGAGCTGCGCGCGGCTGCCGGCGGTGCTCACGACGCGCCTCCCTCCACGGATTCATCACCGGTCACCGCGGGCGCGGCGGGCTTCGGCGCGGGGCCTTTTTCGGCGTAAGCCTGGAGCGCCTTGATCGACTCGTCGAGCGTGTGGATGCCATCCGGCAGGTGCTTGCTCACCATGAAAAACGCGGGACTCAGCCGCCGCACGAGCGGCGTGACACGGTTGTCATAATGCATGCGCCAGCGCTTGAGGACATGCAGTTTCTCCTCGGCTTCCACGGCGCGCCGTTTCGCCCTGGTGACCGCCATTTTGAGCGCGGCGTGGCTTTCATCCGCCCGGATGATGCCCGCGTTGTAAAGGTCCGCCTCCGCCTGTTCGAGTTGTTTGGTCCGCAGTTTCATCTGCCGCGTCCAGTAGGTCGTGCGGTCGCCGTCGAGCCAGTTGCGCGTGCGCCGCACCTCGCCCTCGGCGTCCTCCAGCGCGACGCGGGCGTTCTCCACGAACCGGATCAAATCCGCGCGAAACGCCTCAAGCGCGTCGATCGATGAAACATTCGCGTGCTCGGACATGGTTCGTATCAGCGCTGGTCGAGGTATTGCTGGATGCGCTCCGCCTTGCGCAGCAGGTAGGGAGTGTGGCGTTCCGAGGCTTCCAGAAACGACTTCACCGACTTCATCATCTGGGTGAACTCGGTGGCGAATTTTTCCTGCTCCTGGTCCTGCCAGGAGTCGCCCAGCGCGGTGAAGCGCGCCATGAGCGCGGCGGTGCGCTCGCGCAGGTCGCCGTTGAACCGCTTCAATTCCGCGGCGAAGCGCCGCACTTCCTCGGGATCGATGATGGCTTGTGACATGGCGGGGACGGGGGCTTTTCACGCGCTCCTTGCTGGGGATATCAGACGCCCGATCCGGCCCGATGCCAAACGCAAAAGCCGCGCTTACCCGAATGCCTTCAAAAACCCCACCTCGATGGCGAGTTGCTCGGAGGCGTTGGTTTCGAGCGTGCGGCGCAGCGAGTCGAGGGCGGCCATGCGTTGGAGCAGGCGCGTTTCGCTTTCGGCCTCGGCGATGTGCTTCAAGGATGGCGCGGTATCGGGGAAATCGAGGCCGCCGGAGCCGGTTTTCATCCGCAGCAGGTCAGCCATCCACGCCATCAGCAGATCGAACAGGCGGGCGCGGGCGTCGAGGTATTCGGCCTCGGCGGCGGCCTTGTGAAAATCCTCGCGCTCCTTGAGCCATGAACCGTCGGTGGCGTCCTTGTAGGCGGCGATCTCCTCCTTTTCCGCGGCCTTGGCGGCGGCATTGGCGGACTCACGGTTGTGGGCGAGGAAGCCGGTGAAGGCGGTCTTGAGATGCATCGCGGCGACGGGCGTGCCGAATCCGCGTTTCGCCGCGTGGTTGAGCGCCGCGACCAGTTCCGCGCCGCCGTTTTCCAACAGCGGGCGGCCGCCGAGCAACGGCAGTTTCACACAGCGCGAGAGAATGGTCGGCAGCAGGCGCTGCGGGTTGGCTGTTAGAAGGAGCAGCAGCGTGTTGTTGGGAGGCTCCTCCAGCGTCTTGAGAAACGCGTTGGCGGCCTGGTCGTTCATGCGGTCGGCCTCGACAATCACACCCACCTTGAACTGCCCGCCGGGGGCCGCGAGGTGCAGCGTGTGCTCGAGGGCGCGCATTTCGTCCACGCCGATGCGGCGCGATTTCATGCGCGGACGGATCACCCGCACCCAGCCGCTTTCCAGTTCGTCGAGCGGCGGGGTTTCCACCTTCACCGGCTCGCCGAAGAGATCGTTGCCGGCCGCTTCCCCTGCCCCGTTGACGAGCTGGATAATGCGCGCCGCGAGGTGCTCCTTGCCCGCGCCGTGCGCGCCGCTGACCAAGAACGCATGCGCCAACCGCCCGCGTCCATGCGCGGCGGCGATCAATTCATAGGCATGCTCGGCAGTGTAGGCCATGCGCGGGGCATCGTCGCGACACGCTCCGTCATGACAATCCGAAATCCGGCAAACATGGCTCATCAGCCCCAACTTGACGCACGTCTAAAATCACGCTAAATACACGTATGCGAAGCAAGCTGACCTTGTCTCTCCCGGAAAAGACGATTCTTGAAGCCAAGCGGATCGCGAAAGTCCGCCGGACAACGGTCTCGGCTCTTTTCGAGGCCTCACTCGAGCAGTGGCGCACCGCGCTGGGCGGAAAGCGCCAGTCCAACGCGCTGAAGGAGAACGCAATGGCGGATCTTATTGGTGCCTTCCGTCCGCAAGACGCATTCGACACCCGCTCCGCACACATCCGCCGCAAACATGGATAGGCTTTTTTTCGACACCAATGTGCTCCTTGATGTGTTGGAGGAGCGCGCGCCCTGGTTTCCGGAGTCGGCGGCATGCCTTGCGCTGGCGCGGAAGGGCAGCTGCGTCGGTGCCTTGTCGGCGATCTCCTTGTCCGATATCGCCTACATCCAACGCAAGACGGATTCCGACACGATTTATGACGTTTTCACGCGCCTGCTCGAATTTCTTGAAATCGCACCGCTGGACGACACCGGGGTGCGCAAAGCGATCGGCCGACGCTTGCCGGATATCGAGGATGGTTTTCAATTGGAGTCGGCCGTCCATTGGCAGGCCAGCCATTTGATCACCCGCAATACCAAGGACTTCCCCTCTGATCGTCCGCTTGCGGTCGTCTCGCCTGCGGATTATCTCGAAATGCGGGAAAATTGATGCGGTCCCGGCGGTTCGGATTTCGCATGATTCGTGGTTTGAATTTCCACCACATGAACCCACGCTGCGCCGGTGATCGCGCGGGTGTTGATCGATGGTCCTTCCGAGCTGGTGTTCGACTACGCCGTGCCCGCGGCGCTGGACGTGCGCGCCGGCTGCCGGGTGCGCGTGCCGCTGCGGCGGCAATCGGCCACCGGCACCGTGCTCTCGCTCGCCGAGGCGGTGCAGACGGATTTCGCGATGCGCGAACTCGAATCGCTGATCGACCCCGAACCGCTCGTCACTCCGGTGCTGCTGAAAATGGGCGAATGGATCGCCGGCTACTACGGCTGCGGCATCGAGGCGGTGATCCGCGCGCTGCTGCCGGAGTCCGTCCGCTCCGAGGAAAATTCCGCCAAGACCCGCCGCGTGGCGGTGCTCGATGCCGCGCCGGACGAGGCTGCTTTGGAAAAACTCGCCAAACGCGCGTCGCGCCAGCATGCCATCCTCACGCTGCTCGCCCACGCGCCGGACATGCGGCTGCCGGTTTCCGATCTCGGCGACGGCGCGGCCGCCTCGCTCAAAAGCCTGGAGAAAGCCGGCCTGCTGCGCATCGAGCAGGAAGACGTGCGCCGCGACCCCGAGGCCGATGGCGTGGACGAGGTGGTCGAATCCCAGCCGCTCGCATTGAAAGAAGCGCAACAACACGCGCTCGACGCGGTGCTGGAAAGCATGACTTCGGAAAAACCCAAGCCCATCCTTCTGTTAGGTGTCACCGGCTCGGGAAAAACCGAAGTTTATCTCCAGGCCGCGCGCCAGGTGATCGACTCCGGCAAAACCGTGCTCGTGCTGGTTCCGGAAATTTCCCTCACACCGCAGACGGTGCGTCGCTTCAAGGCGCGCTTCGCCGCGATGCAGGACCAGGTGGCGGTGTTGCACTCGCATCTATCACAAGGCGAGCGCTTCGACGAATGGCACCGCATCCGCAAGGGCAAGGCGCGCATCGTCATCGGCGCGCGCTCGGCGGTGTTCGCTCCCCTGCCCGACCTCGGGCTGATCCTCGTCGATGAGGAACACGAAAACACCTACAAGCAGGAAAGCGTGCCGCGCTATCACGGCCGCGATGTGGCGGTGCTGCGCGCCTCGCTCGAAGGCTGCGCCATCGTGCTCGGCTCCGCCACGCCGTCGCTCGAGTCATGGCATAACACGCAGACCGGAAAATATCATCTCCTGCGCCTCGACGAACGCGCCGACGGCCAGAAGATGCCGCTGGTCCGCGTGGTGGACATGCGGCAGGAGGCGCAGAAGCACAAGGGCGGTCCCGCCGTGCTCTCGGAGAAACTCCGCGTCTCGCTCGAACGCCGGCTCGAAAACGGCGAGCAGTCGATCCTTTTTCTCAACCGCCGCGGCTTCGCGCGCTCGCTGCAATGCCCGCAGTGCGGCCACGTCTGCCAATGCCCGCATTGCTCGGTGGCGCTCACCTATCACCGCACCGACGAACGCCTCGTCTGCCATGTCTGCGGCCATCAGGCGATCGTCCCGCGCAAATGCCCGGAGTGCAAGGACCCTGCCATCGTCCTGCAAGGCTACGGCACGCAGAAGGTCGAGGAAATCATGGCCAAGGTCCTGCCCTCCGCCAAGATCGCCCGCATCGACGCCGATGCCATGCGCCGCAAACACGCGCTGCGCGACACGCTCAACGCCTTCAAGTCGCGCAAGATCGACATCCTCATCGGCACCCAGATGATCGCCAAGGGACTGCATTTCCCCAACGTCACGCTGGTCGGCATCCTCAACGCCGACCTCAGCCTGCACGTGCCCGATTTCCGCGCCGGCGAACGCACCTTCCAACTCATCACCCAGGTCGCCGGCCGCGCCGGACGCGGCGACCTCGAAGGCGAGGTGATCGTCCAAACCTTCACTCCGCACTCGCCATCCATCCAATACGCCCGCCGCCACGACTTCGACGGCTTCGCCGAACAGGAAATGGAATTCCGCCGCCAATTCGGCTTCCCGCCCTTCGGACACTGCGCGGTTCTAACATCCCGCTCCGCCCACGAGCGCCGCGCCGAGTTCACCCTGCAAACCCTCCACCGCCGCC
>DATISV010000423.1:0-8201 GCA_035468505.1 Luteolibacter sp.
ACTGCCGGAACGTGAGCACTTCGAAGCGCGGCGAGCCGTCGGCCTGCGGGCATTTGTGGCCGAAGCGGCGCGCCGACTTGATCAGCCCGTCGTTCGCGTCCGCGCCGGAGTTGGAAAAGAACAGCTTGCCCGGCAGCCGCCCGGGGTGGGTGTTGATCTCCTCCGCCAGTTCCGCCTGTTTCGGAATCTGATAGAGATTCGAGCAATGCATCAACTCGCCCGCCTGTTCGCGGATCGCCGCCACCAGCCGCGGATGGCAATGCCCGAGCGAGCACACGGCGATGCCGGTGCAGAAATCGAGATAACATTTTCCCGCCTCGTCCCACAACCGCGCGCCGGCTCCGCGCACCGGTGCCATGGGCAGGCGGGCATAGGTCGGCAAAACGTGATTGGCGAAAAGATCGGCGGTGCTCATGGGCGGGCGCAGAGTAACGCCGAGAACGCGCGCGGCAATGCGGGATTGCCTATCTCTCCAACAAGTCCCGCAGCGCCTCCAACACTGTCTCCGGCGTGAGGTCCGCCAGCACTCCACCGGGCGCGGTGACCGATGCGGTGCGCGGCGAGCCCGGCGGCCATGGGCCGAAGCGGTCCGGCGAGGTGGGACCGAAGATCGCCAGCACGCGGTTGCCGACGGCGGCGGAGAGATGCATCGGACCGCTGTCGTTGCCGATGAACACCGACGGCTGCCGCGCGAGCGCGAGCATTTCTTCAAACGGGCAGCCGCTCAGGTTGAGGAAACGGCCGTCCGGCACGGCGAAATCCGGCTGCGTCGGCGCGCCCGCGCACCACGCCACGCGGCTGTCGGGCAGGTTTTCCAAAATCAAGCGGGTGAGCGCGCTGAAACCTTTCCACTCCTTCTCCACGCCGCGGCTGTCGGTGAAGATCACGAAGCGCCGCGCCGGATCGCCGTCGAAAAACGATGACCATGGGAATTCCTCCGCCGGTTTCAATGCGAGTGGGAAGACGATCTCCGCATCAAGGCCGAGGCGTTTGGGAAACTCCTGCAAAATGCGGATCGCATGATGCGGCCCGTTGCCATCCGGCAGGCTCACGCGGCGGTTGCAAAACAAGCCGGCGCACTCACGGCTGTCGCGACGGCCGCATTTCACCGGGGCATTTGCCGCCGCCGCCATCAGCCCGGAACGCAGCAGGCCCTGCATGTCCCAGACTTCGTCGAAACTGCGACCGCGCAGGGTTTTCATCACGTCTAACAGACCACGGAACCCGCGTTTCCTCTCGAACTCGATCACCTCGTGCACGAACGGCGCGGCGCGGACCAGCCCGGCGAAGCGGTCGCGCGCCACCCAGGTGACGCGGCATTCCGGCAGTTGGCGGGTCACCGTTTGCAGCACTTGCAGGCCGTGCACGATGTCGCCCAGCGACGAGGGCTTGATCACGAGAAGCCGTTTGATGTCCGTAAATTTCCCCTCTGGCATGCGCGGACACGAGGCTTGCAGGCGCACATGATCCCTGCAAATCCCTATTTTTTCTTTCTCCTGGCTGGTGCCTCCGTCTGTGGGCCGTCCCTGTTTCTTTTGGTCAGCTCTTTCAGGTTGGCCGGCGGCAGTTCGACATAATCCGCCGCCTCCAGCATGGATTGGGCCTCCTCTTCGGATTGCAGCCTGGCGGCAGCCTCCCTCAGCATCGCTCCGGCCGAGGCGTCGCCCAGCACGATCATGGCATCCACCGCCGCGGACCTGAGTTCCGGATCCGCACTGGCGAGATAGGGGCGGATCACCGCCAGTTGCGCCGGATCATAGGTGGTTGCCGCATCATTCATTTTTTCCATCGCGGCACTCTTGGCGGCCGCGGGCGTTTCATGGATCGTGGTGGATCCCCCGATCGTGGCTCCCGATGCCCGGGAGCCGATATGTGGACGTGCCCGGAACATGGGGGCTTCGGCCGTGACGCGGGATTCGGCCTTGATGGCGGATCTCAAAGCGGCATCCGAAGATCCCGGATGCGGCTCATGCGAAATTATCCAAATCGCTGTCAGTATCGACACCAGCAGCACCAGGAAACCCGCAAGAATTTTCAAACTGGCGTTCATGACATGATGGTGGAAAGGGGGAAATCGAAAAGGCCATCAACACGCGGGAGTTGATGGCCTTTTCATGGTTGTTATGGCGATTCCGTATCGCCGGTTGTTTCAGTCAGGCGAGGCAGTCGCCGACTGAGTGAATGCACTGCATGTGGAGTGTCGGCCTTGGAGATCAGTCAACTTCGACCAAGTCCGTCTGCTTGCCCTCGCCGGCCTTGATCGATCCCTCGATCACGCCGAAAGGCTCTTCGTCTTCATAGGCCTCGCCAACGATCTTTTCGAAGCTGGCCTTCTTGGTGACGGCTTCCGATTCGATATCATCGCCGTCTTCCTTGAACGATTCCCTGGCGGCGAGTTTCACAATACTGAACGTGTCGGTGTTGAAGTCGCCGATGAACAAGTCCAGATATCCGGTTCCGAGGATATTGGATGTTTTCTCATAGGTTTCGTCACCCTGGTTGTTTTCCTTCAGCTTCTCCTTGTATTCCTGAAGCGCGAAGAAGACGTCGTATTCGAAATAATCCGAGACATCGACGGGGTCTTCATTCTTCTTGGTGAGGTAAATGCCGACGATCTCGCCGGCCCCGTAGGTGAGGACCTTGATGGACCATCCGTTGATTTCATCGATGACGCCCTCCTCGACGAGGGCCTCGAGCACCTCCTTGTTGGAGATCTTCTCGCTGACTATATTCTGTGACGCCTTGAAACCGTTATTGGTTTCCTTGAACTGCTCATCGCTTTCGGTGAACAATTTCAGGGCCACAGTGACGTTGTGTTCGCGGTATTCGCCATTTCCATTCACCGCATTCGCTTGGAGACTTGCGCCAAGCGCGAGCGCGGCAATAGCGAGCCGCAGGGGGGATTTCGCTTTCATAGCGATATGTTTTCGGGGGTTTTGAACTGTTGCAGGACAAGCAAATGCGGGGAGAGACTGCAACAACTGCATGCTGCAAGATCATGTAAGTATAGCAAGAGAAATTTTGTTTATTTTCAGGTACGAGGCTTGCCCGGAGCGCCGATCCCCTGCAACGCTGCGGTCCAACCCGCAGCCCATGTCAATCGACCCCACCGAAACCGCCGCCCTGCAAGTCGCCCTCACGGCACGCTGGCACGAGGAGACGCCCGCCGCCGCCGGTGATGGCTTCCTCAGCCTGGTGCAGGAAAACCACCAGCGCAACTTCCAGCTTTGGCACGAGGAGGACATCGCCCGCCGCGACGACCTCGGCTCGGAGCGCGTCCACCAGGCGAAGCGCGCCATCGACCGCTTTAATCAGGAGCGCAACAACTTCATCGAGGAAATGGACAAGGCGCTCGTCGCCGCGCTCCAGCCCGCCGAATCCGGCGTGCCGAAAAATTCCGAAACCCCCGGCATGATCATCGACCGCCTGTCGATCCTCGCCCTCAAGGAATATCACATGTGGGAGGAAACCGAACGCACCGACGCCTCCGAAGAGCACCGCACGAAGTGCGCCGAAAAGCTCGCCCGCATCCGCCTCCAGCGCGCCGACCTCACGCAATGCCTCGCCGAGCTGCTCGACGCCGTGCGCGCCGGCACCCGGACCTTCGCGGTGTATTACCAGTTCAAGATGTACAACGATCCGGCGCTCAATCCACAGCTTTACGGGGCCGGCAAGTGACGGGCCAGCCCATGAACCTGCTATACATCCAGAAATCCACCGGCCGCGGCGGGGCCAAGAACAGCCTGCTGGAAACGCTCGCTGCGATCCGCGGCGATGGCGAAATGCACCCGCGCGTGATCGTCGGCGGCGACGGACCGTTCACCGGGCGTTGCGCGGAGATGGGTGTGCCGGTGAGCGTGGAAAAACTTCCCGAGTGGCGGAAGTTTTTCGAGCGGCTGGCTTTTTCCCGCGAAATCCGCCACATCGCGAAGAAGCACGCCACGTCCGGCATCGACTGGGTGATCAGCAATGAAATGTGGTGGGGTCCGCACGCCGCGCATCTGGCCCGCCAGCTCGGCTGCCGTTCCGCCGTGGTGCTGCGCGACGGGATCGCCACGGTGAAAAAATCGCTGCAATACCGGCTCGACCGGAATGAGCTGATCCTGCCGGTGTCCTCGACCATTGCGCGGGCGCTGAAGTCCCACACCACGCTGGCGGACCGCGTCCACGTGCTCTTCAACTCGGTGAGCGTCCCCCGGGCCAGGCCGGAGGACGCGGCGGCGCTCGATGGCTTGCTCCAGCCGTTTTCGGATGTGGCGTGCTGGCTGCTGGTCGTCGGGAAACTTGGTGCGCGCAAGAACCAGGCGGACGCCGTGCGGGTGACCCGCAGCTTGATCAACGCCGGTCACAGCGGCCTCGGCCTGCTGCTGGCGGGCGACATCGATCCGGATTACCGCCCGGTGATGGATCGGACCATCGCCGAATGCCAACTCGGCGGCCGGGTGGCGATGATCGGGAATTTCGACGGCCTCGCGACCTTGCTGGAACGCGCCGATATGGTATTGCTGCCGAGTTTCCGCGAAGGCCTGCCGCGCTCGCTGGTGGAGGCCATCACCGCCGGTAAGCCGGCGTTTTCCTACCCGTGCGAGGGTGTGGAGGACATCTACGGCGTGCATCGTAGCCGGTTCGTCAGTGCGGAATCCTCGCCTGAAGCCCTGAGTGACACCATCCTGCGGGCATGGTCCGGCGCACCGGAAACCGAATCCGCATTCGCCGAGGTCCGCCGCGAGGTGCTGGAAAATTTCTCGCCACAGGCGCATCTCGCGCGACTGACCTCATTGCTCGGCGCGACAACCCATCACACGCCATGAACCCATCTCCCACGCGGCCGAAGATGCTGTTCGTGCTCTCTTCCGAACGCTCCGGCTCCACCCTGCTGACCCGGATGCTCGGGCGGCATCCGGCGGTCATGGCACCGTCGGAGCTGTGGCTGCTGCGCTACCCGGATTTCAATACATGGCGGCGGGAAAAACCCCAGGCCATCCACAGCCTCATTGAGATCGCGCCGCGGCTGGGCCTGCCGCAGGATGCCGGGGCGTTGGAAAAACTCTACGCGGAATCCGGCACGCTGCCGATCTATCAGAATCTGCTGGAACGGGCGCCCGACGGATCGGTGATCGTGGACAAAACCCCCGCTTACGCCAATGAGACCGCGGTTCTCGAAAAATCGCGCGCGCTCGATCCGTGCTACATCCGCCTGTTGCGGCACCCGCTCGGCGTGATCGATTCGGAATCCCGCCTGGTGCAAAAGCGCGCCGTCGAAGCCGGCAGGAACAGCCCGGCCCACCGGCTCAAATTGCGGCTCCAGCGTTTCATGAACCGCGGCTTCACCCGCCAGGAGCGGCGGCGGGAAGACAAGTGGCTGCTGCAAAACCGCAACATCGGGGCGTTTCTCGAATCGGTTCCGGTGGAGCGGCGCGTCACGATGGTTTTCGAGGACCTGCTGCTCGACCCGGAAAATCAACTGGCCGCGGTCTGCGACATGCTCGGGCTGGCATTCGACCCCGCGATGCTCGATCCCTTCGCCGAGACCGCAGACATCAAGCCCGGGCTCGGCAATCCGAACTTCCACACCCGCGGCCGCATCGAAACCGCGCCGGTCGATTCATGGCGCGCGCGCTACTCGCCGCGGCAATTGCAACCCGCGACGCTCGAATACATGCGGCGCACCGGCGCCGCACGATGGAAAGTCTAGACCTTTCCGGCATCACCGCGAATCATCCTCCCGACCCATGGCTTTGGCGATCCAACATGTGAAGTTCTGCAAGCGCGCGTGCCACCTTTCGCGCAGCAAGACCTTCTTCGTGAGCTATCCCAAATCGGGGAGAACCTGGGTGCGTTTCCTGGTCGACGACTACAAGACCCGGCTCTACGGCCTGAAGGTGAAAAACGTCTTCAAGGCGGAGCGCAGGCTGCGGCTGCGGCATCACGTCGAGTGGACCCACCTGGCCGGTTTCCAGCGCAACCCGTATCACGCGATGACGCCGGACAATCTCGACCTGCTGCGGCGCACGCCCTGCGTGTTCATGACGCGCAATTTCCACGCCACGCTGGCCTCGGCGTGGTTCCAGGTCACCCAGCGGCTCGGCGTTCCGCTGGCGGACAAGGACGCGTTCCTTCACGGCACCTGCCACGGCATCATGCACCTCATCGCTTTCCACAACATGTGGCTCGACCTCGAACGCGAGCTGCCGCAGGTGACCTATGTTTCCTATGCCCGGCTGAGAAACGACACGCGTGCGGAATTCATCCGCATCCTCGAAGCGCTGCGCCTGCCGGTGGACCCGGCGAAAGTCGATGCCACGCTCGAGGCGGGCACTTTCGAGCGCATGAAACAACTCGCCGCCAGCGAGGTCTACCAGGGCACGCCGCTCGCCCCCACCGACCACGCGAACCCGGACTCCGCCAAGGTCCGCAGCGGCTCCAGCGGCGGATACCGCACCGTGTTTTCCGACGAACAGAACCGCTTCATTTCCGATATGATCGCGCGTTTCTTCACCGGCCGGGACGACCCGCGGTTCGCAGAATGCGTCAACCCGGAAACCCGCTGACAGACGCCCGATATCCAGCAGCCACACCCATGTCACTTCGATCCAAACGCGACTATCCCGAACTCGACAAGCTCTCGGTGCGCCTTGCCCGGCGCAAATACTTCTCGGTGAGCTATCCGAAATCCGGCCGCACCTGGCTGCGCTTCATGGTGGACGACTACCGCACGCGCCTCTTCGGCATCCGCGTGCCGCAGGTGTTCGCGGTCGAGAAGAAACTCCGCTGGCGGCATCGCATCGTGTGGACCCACGCCGGTGGCGATTTCCGCCATCCCTACTACGGCCAGCTCACCTTCCGCGACCGTCTCGACCGCGGCGCGCCGTATCTGTTCCTGACGCGCAATTTCCACGGCATCCTCAACTCCGCGTTCCATCACCGGACCTACCGGCGCAACAAGATGCAATTGCCGCCCTCGAATTTCATCCGCCACCCGAACTGCGGCATCCTCCATGTGGTGAGTTATTACAACATGTGGCTGGAACTGCGCCGCGAAATCCCCTCGTTCAAGGTCTTCGCCTACGAGGACCTCAAGAAGGATCCGTTCGCGACGATGTCCGGGGTGATCGAGGCGCTCGAGCTGCCGCTGCGCGAGGACCTGCTGCGCCAGACGGTGGAATGCGGCAGCGTGGCCAACATGAAGGCGCTCGCCAACTCGGAGGCCTACGCCGGCACCGTGCTGGCACCCAGCGACCGCGGCGACGAGCGCTCGGCCAAGGTGCGCGAGGGCAGCACGTCCGGATACCGCGCGCTGTTCAGCGACGAGGACCTCGCCTACATCGGCCAGGTCATTTCCAACCACTTCCTCGGTCTCGACGATCCGGATTTCGCCCGTTGCGCGGAGCGGATCGACCTCAAGTCGTGAGCCACTCGTTCACGGCAGCGGCTTGCCTGCCTGAAACGACGCGATGCGGCGGGCGATGCGCGTCCGCAGCCGTCGGATGCGCTTCAGTTTGCTGCGCCGGTTGAGCGCGCGGCTCCAGCTTTTGAACGGAATCAGGGTGGACGAGCCGAGCCCGTCGATCATGACGAAATGCGGCACCCCGTCCGCGCCGCGGGCATAGACCATGTTGCGCTCGTGGAGGTCCGCGATCACGATATCGCATTCCAGCAACTCATCCAAAAACCGCTCCAGCGCCTGCTGTGCGGCTTCGTCATAGGCACCGGTGGCGATGAGTTTCGCCACCGTGGGTGCGAGCGCTCCGTCCGCGCCGCGCACCGCCTCCACCAGCAGGCCGAGGCCGAGGTCGGTTTCGACCAGCCCGCGCACCTTCTGGGCGATCCGCAGGCTGTGGCCGTGACTGGCATGGCCTGCCACGAATTCGCGGATTTCCCGCAGGAACAACACATAGGGATCGTAGCGACGCCGCCGGCGGAACCACGCCGCGCCCTCGCCTTAGCGGGTTTCCAGCAGCTTCGGACGCAGCACCTTCACCAGCAAATCCGGCTTCCCGGGATGTTCGAACACCAGCCGCGCGCTGCCTCTGGCCAGAGGGTCGAGATGTTTCAATGCGAGCCGCACTGCCGTGGAGTGTCCATGTCACGCCGGGCATCAGGCAAGCCGCATTTCCGGTCCTTGACCTCATCCGGTGGCTTGCCCACGCTTTGACGGCAGCGCCTCTTCCATGTCGTTTCCATTCCAGAAAATCCTCGTC
>DATISV010000424.1:0-2008 GCA_035468505.1 Luteolibacter sp.
TCTTGGCATCTTGCAATGGCCAGGATGCTTCCATGAAGCCAAGCTGATCAGCTATTTCGGCTAGTCTAGCTTGTTTTTTGTCAGACGGACCAAGACGCTGGTTTTTGCGTGAACCGGAACTGCCACGTAGCGGCTGTAAAGAGTCCCGATTTAATAAACCCATCCTGACATTTTGCTTTGACCCACTACGATGGGCTTCGTAATGAACGGCAGGTTGTGCTTATGAAATGTCCGCGCTGCGTCCAGAGAATCCACCGGGCGGCGGAGTCGTGTCCGCATTGCGGGTATTCGCAGGCGGATGCGGACGCGCGGTATGGCGGTGAGGATGTGCGGATGCGCTGCCTGACGGATCAGGCGGGGATTTTCCGGCGCGGCGACCGCGGGCGGGTGGAGGCGGCGATGGAGGCGGTTTCACGGCGTTTTCCGCAATTGTTCGTGGCGGTTTTCACCGGGACGCTGGGCGAAGTTGCGCAGTTGCGGCAGTTCGGCTTGTGGCTGTTGAACCGGGCGGCCTTCGAGGACCTGCCGCCGGACAAGCCGAACGAGGCGGGCATTCTGCTGACCATCGATCCGGACTCGAAGGCGGCGGGGATCGTCTTCGGCTATCTGCTGGATCCCTATCTCGACGAGGCGGACACCTTCGAGTGCCTGTCCCGCGCGCATGCGCACTGGCTGGAGGAGAGTTATACCGAGGGCGTGATCCGCGTGCTGGGCCATCTCGAACACGTCCTGAAAAAACGCAGCTGTCAGGCGCGGCGCGATCCGGAGCACTTCCAACGGCGCGTGATGCCGCAGGGCCTGAACGGCGACCGGCTGCAAACCCTGCGCCTGGGCCACCGTGCCGGAGAACCATCCGTGGAGAAGCTGGAATCGTTGAAATGAAAATCCGGACCGTCATTTGCATGTGGCTGCTGGCGGCTGTGGCGACGGCCGAAACCGGGCTGCCGGCATGGCCGGATGGCGAGCCGACAGAAGAAGCGGTCGTAGAGTCCGTGGCGCTGCTGCCGCCGGTGGAGGAGGTCGGGGAATCTCGGGTTGCAGCGGAGCTTCCGGAAATTTCATCCGAGGCCTTGGCGGAAAGCGATGAGGCATTCGCCGCCTTGCCGCGCGAGTTCTGGAACGCGTATTTCGCCGAACGGCCGTCGGCGTTTCTGATCGATCCCCAAGGTTTGCTGGCTCCGGCCGATTTCCGCGAGCGGCTGGCGTTTCTGGAGTATCACTCGGACGATTCGCACATCGACTTGTATGTTTATGTCTTTGGCGGCGATCAGGAAATCCCGGGAGCGGTGCGCGACGAGGAGCTGATGGAACGCCTCTTCGCCAGCGGGAGGCCGGCGGCGGTGGCGTATTACTTTCACGGCGAGCCGACGCGTTCGGTGTTGAAGCTCTCGCCCTCGCTGGCGGCGCGAATTCCTGAAGCCGAGCGGCGTCGCGCGTTGGAAAACCCGGTGATCCAGGCATCCAAGGAATTCGAGCCCGCACGGCAGTTCGAGACCTTCCTGGTGCAGATGTCGATCCGCCTGTATTGGCTGGAAACCCTGCTCGCGGAGGAAACCGGCGCAACGGGCACGGACCGGACCGTCAAACATCCCGCCGTGCGGAAACCGGCGAGGCCCGGCGTGGCGGACGTGATTGCGCCGTGGGTTGAACTGCTTGCGCCGCGGTTGCTGCCGGCGCTCGGCATGGCGGGCGGCGCGCTCGTTCTCGCGCTCACGCTCTGGTGGCTGCGGCGGCGGACGCGTTATCGGTTTCCGGACCTCGAAGTCGAACCCCGCCTGGGCGGCGCGCATGCGGCGGGCGTGGGAGCGGTGATTTCATTCGCCAACGCCAGCGAGCCGCCCGCCTCGCAACGCGACCAGATCCCCGGCTATCTGCGGCGGGTGAGGTGAGGCGGCAGCCTCACGGCACGCGGAAGATCTTGTTGTTCGATGGATCGCGCGCGAGTTGGGCGGAGGTGAAACCTTCGACGTCGATGCGGTTGTAGGGCGGGAAGGGGCTGATGACCTCG
>DATISV010000425.1:0-5425 GCA_035468505.1 Luteolibacter sp.
GTTCCCTCCTCATGCCATGACCACCTCCCAATCCCCCACAACTCCCGTCATCCTCATCACCGGTGCAACCCGCGGCATCGGTCTCGCCTCCGCGCGGCTGCTGTTGGACCGTGGTGCCATTGTCATCATCGGCAGTCGTGATGAATCGCGTGCCCGTCATGCCGCCGAAAAACTCGGTGCCCGCGCCGAGCCGCTGCAAATCGACATCACCCACCGCGAATCGCTGCACCGCGCGGCGGAGGAAATCTCCGCCCGCCATGGCCGGCTCGACGTGCTCGTCAACAACGCCGCGATTCTGTTGGACCACTACGCCACCATCACCGACCTCGATCCCGACACGCTGCGCGCAACTTTGGAGACCAACCTGATCGGCACGTTTCAAGCGACGCTTGCCATGCTTCCGGTACTGCGGAAATCCGCCGCCCCGCGCATCATCAACGTTTCCAGCGGTGCCGGCCAGCTCGATGGCGAACCTCAGGCATGGGCACCCGCCTATTCCATCAGCAAAACCGCGCTCAACATGCTCACCCAGCAACTCGCCGCGGGACTGCCGGAGATCATCGTCAATTCGATGTGCCCCGGCTGGTGCCGCACCGAGATGGGCGGTCCCGAAGCCCCGCTCACCCCCGAGCAAGGTGCCGACACCCTCGTTTGGCTCGCACTCGACGCCCCGCCCGATCTCCGCGCCTCATTCGTCAAGGAACGCAAGGTGATCCCGTGGTGAATTCGGGATTTGCCGCACTTTGGTGACACGACCGCGCGGCCATCTGTCCTGACTCGCCTGCCCGCCGAGGATTTTGTTTTTCCATCCGGGCCGGTCCGCGTTTAGCTGTGGCCATGAATCACGCCCACCGCCTGCTGGCCGTCGCATTGCTGCTCACACCGATGACAGCCCACGCCTCGCCAGCGGAGGCCGCACGCATCCGCCAAGCATGGGAGGGGGAAATGGAGAAGTGGGTGCGCGAAACACGTGCCGCCACCACTCCCGATGCGCGCGCCGCCGCTCTCGAAAAACAACCCGACACCATCAAGGCCCTCCGCGGCATGTGGCGGCAAATCGGCCCGGCTCTCGACCAGCCGTGGGTGCTCGAACATGTCGCATGGTTCCTGCGCGTCGCTCCAGGCCATTTCCAGACGGGCGAAAACGGCGCGCGCGAGCAGGTGTTCGGCCAGGAGCTGCTGGCCATCCTCAAGGCGCTCGACGCCCATCATGTCGCCAGCGATGGCATGGCTCCGGTGTGCATGGCGCTCGCCGGCAATGCCGATCCACGCACGCTGCCGCTGCTGGAAAAAATCCTCGCCTCGCATCCCGATCCCAAAACCCAGGGTGTCGCCGCGCTCTCCGCCGCCATTGTCCTCCGCTCACTCGGCGACGAGCCGGAACTCATGCGCAAACGTCTCACCTACCTGCGCAAGTCGATCATCGACAGTTCGGACGTCCGGGTCACCGGCGATTCCACCGTCGCCCGCGTCGCCGAGGACGAATTGTATGTCATCCGCTTCCTCAGCAAGGGTCGCGTGGCTCCCGACCTTGAAGGCGCCGATTCCGCCGGACGCCCCATCAAACTCTCCGATCATGCCGGGCGGATTGTGGTGCTGGTTTTCTGGAGCGATCACATGAACGACGCCGAACACGCCATCCGGATCATGAACGACATGCACGCCCGCTTCCAGTCCCGCCCGGTAACCGTGCTCGGAGTGAACCGCGACCCGCTCGACAAACTGCGAGAAATGGAAGGCTCCGGCACCGTCGCGTGGCGGAGTATCAGCGATCCGGAAAACAAGCTCGCCAGGACCTACCGCGTTGGTGTGTGGCCGCTCGTCCATGTTCTCGATGGCGAGCGCCGCATCCAATACACGGGATCGCCGGGCTCATTCGTCGAGCTCACCGTCGAGGCGCTCTTGTCCGAGTCCTCCGACACCCCGGATGAGTGACCTCGCACATCCGATTTGCGAAAAATCCCGCCCATGCCGACTTCCGCATTGATTTCGCCGCAGTCGCCGCTTTGATCGGCCATCCCAAGCCACTTACGGACCTCATCATGCCCGACGACCGCCCTCAATCATCCGCGCCACTCGCTGAAATCGCCCATGGCCCCAGCGCGTTCGAGCGGTTTCTCGACCAAAACCAGAAGCTGCTGGTGGTTTTCGCCATTCTGCTGGTGATTGCCGCCGCCGGACTGGTCGTTTACCGCGGGGTGGAAAAAAGCCGCCAGCAAACCGCCGGAGCCGCCTTGTTCGAAGCCGGTGAGCTGGCCGAATTGAACCAAGTCATCGAAGATCACGCCGGCACCCGCGCCGCCGGCAGCGCCGCCATTCTGCTCGCCGACGCCCAATGGAAAGACGGTCGGCAGGACGATGCCATCGCCACGCTTCGGCAATTCATCGAGACCCACCCGGATCACCCGGCTCTCGCGACCGCCCGCGCCAGCCTGGGTTCCAAACTCGCGAGCCAAGGCAAAAACGATGCCGCAGCCACCGCTTTCCAACAAGTCGTTGACGACCCCCGTTCGCGCTATCTTGCCCCCTACGCCCTGGTTTCCCTGGGCGACCTCTCCCAAGTCGCGGGCGATGCCGACAAGGCCGAGACCCTCTACAGCCGCGCCCGGGCCGACTATCCGGATAGCGGATTCGCTAGCACCGCCGGTGAGCGCCTTGCCATGTTACGCGCCACGATGCCCGTCGAAGTGGACCCGCCGCCCGCACCGGAACCCGCCGAAACCGGCACGCCCGCTGCCACCGGGGCGGGCACCTTGCCCGGAGTCCCATCCGCAATCGCCGCTCCCACGCTAGACGAGCCTGCGCCATCGCCCGAGGCCACGGAACCCGCAGAGTCCTCCGATCCAGCCGACGAATCGGACGCCGCCCCGCAACCCTGATTTTTCACCAAGCCCCATCACCCGAATCCAGCAACCTCCAACACACCAATACCGTGTTCAAAAAAGTCATCGGACAAGATCAAAGCGAAACATCCCGTTCTCCTCAGCAGTTGCCGGAAATCCGCCAGGCCGAACCTGTCCCGGCCCCCGTCCAATCCTCGCCGGCCGCCGTCGCGCCGTCCCGCGGCACACCATCCGCCACCCGCAACGTCCTCTCCTCGGATGTGGAGATCAAAGGCTCCGTCAAGTTCACCAACGACCTCGTCGTCGATGGCAAAATCGAGGGTGAAATCACCTCCGACGGCAATCTTACCGTCGGCGAAAACGCCCGCATCAAGGCCGAGATCAAAACCGCCACCGTAATCGTTTACGGCAAGGTCCACGGCAACCTCACCGCCACCGACCGCGGCGAACTCAAGGCCAGCGCCGAAGTCGTCGGCGACATCAAGGCCAAGACCCTCTCCATCGAGGCCGGCGCCATCTTCGTCGGCAAGTCCACCGTCGGCACCCCCGCGTCGTCGGGTGCCGCCCAACCGGACTCCGCTGCCCCAGTCACCGCCAAGCCGCAGACTCCGGCCGCCCAGGCCCCGGATGCCGGAAAATCCGCGCCTCCCGCCACCGGCAGCCAACAGCCCAAGCAGGCATCGCTGCTCCCCGGAGAAAAACCCTGAGGCTGAGTGCCCGCCAAACCAGCCAGTCCCTCCGCCATGACCGATGAGCCGCCGCGCCATCGTCGCATCCAGGTGGATTGTCCGGAATGCGGCCACCAGCAGGCGGAGCCGGCCTTGGTCGTCTCCACCCAGTGCCGGGCTTGCCGCGTCAATTTTCAAGTCAGGGACGGCAAAGGCGTCAGCCGTTTCAAGGCCGCCGCTCGCATTGCCAAGCCGCGCAAGGAATCCGAGCCGGAACCCGCGCCCGAGCCCGCCAAACCTCCGGTTCCCGTCCGTTTCGGGCCGCAAGAACCGCCGCCCCGACCGCTGCTCCTGCGCTTGCTGCGGCCCTCCAAGCCGCCTCGCGAAGTCGTCTGTTTCGGCTGCGGCCACGAGTTCAAGGCCATCGCCTCCGCCCAGTCCAGCCAGTGCCCCAAATGCGGCGGCTACGTCAGCCTCATCGATCACGATATAAGCGGCAATTCCAATGCCCGCATCCAGACCCGCGGCAACGTCGTCATCCGCAAGGCCGGCTCCATCAGCGGTGTCACCGTGCGCTGCCACCACATCACCGTGCTCGGAAAACTCGCCGCCGATGTCGATTGCTCGGGCGACTTGGTCATCCGCAGCAGCGGCAAGATCAACGCCACCCTCCGCTGCCGCCATCTGTGCGTCGAAAAGGGCGCTCGGGTCGAGTTTCTCCATCCCGTCACCGCCGACACCGCCACCATCCAGGGCCATGTTCGCGGCCAGATCTTCTGCACCGGCACCGTCACCCTCCAAAAACGCTCCCGGCTCCACGGCCTCGTCCGGGCCGCCGGACTCGTCACCAAATCCCGCGCCAAACACACAGGCACCCTCGAAATCACCGGCCCGCCGCCATCACCCTGACCTCGCGCCGTTTCCCGTTGGCTCTCCACCATCCAGTGCTTTATTGAAACCATGCCCGCCACCGCACTCGATCTACGCGAAGAAATCCTCGCCCTCAAAAAAGAGCGCAACGCCGTCATCCTCGCCCACAACTATCAGACCGGCGACATCCAGGACGTGGCGGACTATGTCGGCGACTCGCTCGGCCTCGCCTATCACGCCAAGGCCACCGAAGCCGATGTCATCGTCTTCTGCGGCGTTCACTTCATGGCCGAGACCGCCAAGATCGTCAACCCGGGTAAAATCGTCGTCCTGCCCGACAAGGACGCCGGATGCTCGCTCGAGCAATCGTGCCCCGCGCCCGAACTCGAGGCCTTCCTCAAGGCCAACGCGGACAGGAACTATTATGTCATCGCATATATCAACTGCTCCGGCGCGGTAAAGGCTCTCTGCGATGTGATATGCACTTCCGGCAATGCCGTCAAAATCGTCAACCAGGCCCCCGCGAACCGCCCCATTCTCTTCGTGCCCGATGAAAACCTCGGCGCGTGGGTCATGGAACAGACCGGCCGCAAAATGGATCTTTGGAAAGGCAGTTGTTATGTCCACGTCGAGTTCACCCGCGACTCCATCCGCCGCATCAAGGACGAATATCCCGACGCGCTCGTCGTCGCCCACCCGGAATGCACCCAGGCCGTCCGCCTGCTCGCAGATGAAGTCTGTTCCACCGAGAAAATGGTCTCATGGTGCAAATCCGCACCCGCCAAAAACCTCATCGTTGTCACGGAAAGCGGCATGCTCCACCGCCTCCGCAAGGAGTGCCCCGACAAGAACCTCATCGCCGGCCCCACCGACCGCTGTGCCTGCGCCGACTGCCGCTACATGAAGATGAACACCCTGGAGAAACTCCGCGACTGCCTCGCCAACCTCTCCCCGCGCGTCGAGATGGAGGAGTCCCTCCGCCAGCGCGCCGAAGCACCGCTTCTGCGCATGCTCGAACAGTCCAGGTGACCCGCAGGAAAATTT
>DATISV010000426.1:0-4619 GCA_035468505.1 Luteolibacter sp.
GGGAAGGTTTCGAAACAGCGGGTTTTGTTGTAAACCGGCCGATCTTCAAGGCGACCACCTGAAGCAAGTGCCCAAGCAACATTAAGGCGCGAGCTGAAGACACCTAGATAATAGGAATCATTGAATCCGAAAGTGATCAAACGATGGTCAGCGACGACATCGGAATCCAAGAAAGTGAACAGACGATGCTTCGCCGTTTCGACTGTCACCAGATATCGAGGAATATCTGCGGTGAATGCGCGCAACTGCGGCCTCCATCTTCCGAACAGCCACCATAGCTCTTTGAATTGCTTGTCGCGACTTGCATCGCGTTCCGGCTTCACGTGCAAGAGTAAGTGCTGATAAACGGCGGGAAAACGTTCGGCCAACTCGTTCTCACTCATGCCATAGGAATCAATGATCATGGCGGCACGTGATGTTTGCAGAAGATCCTTGCCGTTCACATACGGCTTGATGATCGGCGCGATCTGATGCGAGTCGGAAATTTTCTGTGCTTCTTCGGGGGTGACGATGAATCCGCTTCCCCTAATCATCATTCCCATGGAGGAGATGTTTGAGTTCGAGAGAAGAGGCCGCGCAGATGTCAGATCAGCGCCGATTTGAAGATTGGGGGCAAGTATGCCCACACTTCTTGCGAGAGTCACTTCGTTCTCACCGTCTTCGCGGACATTTTCCTGAATGACTTTATCGAGAATGCCCTCGGCCTTGCCGGGGGAGGCGACGGTCATGGAGATGCGCACAGCGGCCCCGTCCGCGGAATCGACCCACGGATGATCCGGGATGGCGTAGGCGAGGTGGAGCGGTTTTTTCGCGTCGGATAGAAACGGCTCGATGACGCGGCGATTGAAGGTTTGGTGGATGGAGTTGGTGGTGATGAACCCGAAACGCTTGCAGCGGCCTTGCACGGTCTCCGCAGCGGCCTTGCACCACCAGAACATGACGAAGTCGGCGGAATCCGGAACATCACCTTTCCATGCCTTCCGTATGGCTTCGACATATCCATCGCCGAGCGCGCCGCGCATGCGTTCACCTTTTCCCAGAAACGGCGGATTTCCCGCGATATAATCCGCCTGCGGCCATTCGGCGCGACGGGGTTTCACGTAATCGAACAGCACGGTGCGGGCGCTTTCATCGGGCACTTCCTTGCCGGTCACGGGATGGGGTTTGGTGGTTCGCCCGTCCCAGATCGTCATGATTTCGCCGCTGTCCGGATCGCGGCGCGGGATTTTCTCGTCGTAAGCGAGCACAGCGTCTCGGCATTCGATGGTGTTGTCCTTGGGCAGGAGCGGGCGGTCGTTGGTATCGGCCTTGCCGGTGACGCGTTGGTGCCACTGGAAGTAGCCGATCCAGAGGACGAGCTGGGCGATGGCGGCGGCGCGCGGGTTGAGCTCGATGCCGAGGAAGTTGCCGGGGCGGATGATGGTGGTGTCCATCTCCAGCCTGCGGTCGCCGCCGAGGGCTTCGAACAGGTCGAGCACTTCGGCTTCGAGGCGCTTGAGGAGTTCGAGGGCGACGTAGAGGAAGTTTCCGGAACCGCAGGCGGGATCGAGCACGCGGATCCCGGCGAGCTTGTGGTGGAAGGTTTCCACGGCCTTGCGCGCGTCCCTGGTTTTCCCCTGGTCGTCGAGCTGGGCGGCGGCGATTTTCACGGCCTCCCACTCGGTGCGCAGCGGATCGATGACGGTGGGACGGACGAGGCGCTCGACATAACTGCGCGGCGTGTAGTGCGCGCCGAGCTTGTGGCGCTCGCGGGGATCGAGCGCGCGCTCCAACAGCGTGCCGAAGATCGCGGGCTCGACGGCGGACCAGTCCTGCTTGGCGGCGTGGATGAGATAGACGATTTGGTCCGAGCGCAGCGGCAGCGCGGTGGCGTCCTGGAAGAGGCCGCCGTTGAAGTGCGGGATCTTGTCGTGGATGGCGAGGGAGAAGTCGCTGCCGGTAGCCATGTCCTTCCACAGGGTCTGGAGCGAGGTGACGAGCCCGGCGGGGTTGTCCTTCACTCGGACGAGCATGCCGAAGAACGATTCCTTGGGCAGCAGACCCACGTCCTCGGCGAACATGGTGAAGAGACAGCGCTGGAGGAAACCGGCGGTCACCTGCGGGTCGTGGCCGTCCTTTTCCAGCGACTTCGCGAGATCGGCGAGGGCACGCGCCACCTCGCGGGTGACCTTGGCGGCGTACTTCGAGGGATCGAGCGAATGGGGATCGTGCCAGATTTTCCGGAAGCGCTCGCGGATTTCGGAATCGTGCAGGTCCTTGAGCAGGACGCGGCGTTTCCGTGGCGTGGGAAACGGTTCGTATTGGCCGCCGGTGCCGGAGAACTCGGCGTAGAGGTCGAAGCAGTGGCCCACATCGCAGACGATGAGAAAAGGCGGCCGGCCCTCCTCGGGCGGCAGCAGGTGGATGTAGCGCTCGCCCTGGGCGTGGGCGCGGTCGAGTGCCTTGTCCCATGCGGCGGACCCGCGGTGGCCGTGGCCGAGGGACTTGTTAGGCGTGGCGGTGGATGGATCCGGCAGCAGCGGCTGGTCGGGATCGGACTTGTCGCGGCGAGGGTTCACTCCCTGCTTGGTTTCGAGCACGAAGTGGGCGGACTTGTAGAGGTCGATCCAGTTCGGAGCCGACGAGCCGTCGGGTTTCCTGCGGTCCACGCGGCGCTCGAAGGTGTAGGCGTTGCGCTCATTCTCGGCGACGGGCGGCGAGGGTTTTTCCAGACCGAGGAGTTCGCAGAATTCCAACAGGAACTGCTGCCCGGACCCGCGCTCGTGGCCGCCGGATTTCTCCCAGCGGGCGATGAAGGCGTCGATCTGCTCCGGCGTGGCTTCCTGCATGAAGTTAGAATGCGCGGAAGGCGGGCGGGGCGTCAATGCGGGGTGTGCGGCGCATGAATGGAGGATCCCGCTTGGGAAAGGTTGCGGCTGTCATTGTCAGCCAGCGGTGTCTTCCGGGAGCTTGGCGACGATGGCGGCATATCGGAAAGCCCGGTTGAGCGTCCAGAAACCATAAACGAGGAAAGCCACTCCGAGATAGAAAGTGAAGTCCATCTCACCCCTCAGTCCGGTGATTACGAACAGGAGCCCCATGAAGGCGTTGCCAAACGGCAACGGCAGTGGGCTCCAATCAGGGGAAGCGTGCGGCGATCACAGACGCGGCGGAAGGCCGATGCGCTTTCCCGCACAAACACGGAATGAGGAAGTCGTTCTCGCATTCTCCATGAAAATCCCCCGCTTTTTCATAGCCCGGTGAGCGGTCGGATCACTAGATTGACCGCAACCCACGACCACGAAATGAACATCTCCACCGCGGACCTGATCGTCATCGTCGCTTTCTTCGCCTTCGTCATCGGACTCGGCATCTGGAAAAGCCGCCGCCGTCCGGATCACGAGGAGGACAGCTCGGATTTCTTCCTCGCCGGCCGCGGGCTGACCTGGCCGTTGATCGGCATCTCGATCGTCGCCGCAAACATTTCCACCGAGCAAATGGTCGGCATGGCCGGTCAGGCGGCGGGTTCGACCGGACTGGCGGTGAGTTGCTGGCAATTGTTGGGCTCGGTCTTCTTCGTCCTCATCGCGATGACCCTGCTGCCGCGCTTCCTGCGCGCCGGCATCTACACCATGCCGGAGTATCTGGAATACCGCTACAACAGCCTGACCCGTGGCATCATGGCGGTCCTCACCGTGATCATCTATGCCGTGGTGATGCTGCCCGCGGTGCTTTACTCCGGCGGCGTCACGCTGCGCGCGGTCACCGGCATGGATCTCGGCACCGCGGTCTGGATCATCGGCCTGATCGGCGCGGGCTACGCGGCGATCGGCGGACTCAAGGCGATCGCCTGGGCGGACCTGATCCAGGGCATCGCGCTGCTGGCCGGCGGCCTGCTGGTGTTTTTCCTCGGCCTGCAAGCGGTCGGTGGCTGGGAATCGTTCACCACTGTCAACGCGGACAAGCTCCACATGATCCTCCCCGCCGACAACGCCGACCTGCCGTGGACCGGCGTGGTGGGCGGGATGTGGATCGTGATGATCTATTACTGCGGGCTCAACCAGTTCATCGTGCAACGCAATCTCGCCGCGAAGTCGCTCAAACACGGCCAGCTCGGCATGATCTTCGCCGGCGGGCTGTGGCTGCTGGTGCCCTTCGCCATCGTCATGCCCGGCCTGATGGCGCAGCAGCTTTATGGCGACAAGCTGGCGGGAACCAACGACGCCGCCTTTCCCACCATGGTCACCCAGCTCGTGCAACCCGGCATCCGCGGCTTTCTCTACGCCGCCATCGCCGGCGCCGTCACCAGCACGCTCGCCTCGCTGCTCAACTCCGCGTCCACCATCTTCACCATGGACGTTTACCGGCGCATGATTTCGCCCGATGCCAGCCAGCGGCACCTCGTGACACTCGGCCGCGCGCTGACCATAGGACTCGTCGTCGCCGGCTGCTGGATCGCGCCGATGCTCGACCACCCGAAATTCGGCGGCGTGTTCCAATACATCCAGCAGTTCCAAGGCTACATCTGGCCCGGCGTGGTGGCAGCGTTCATCATGCCATTCCTATTGCCACGGATTCCCGGTGCCGCGGGCGTCACCGCGCTGATCGTGGGTCCGCTCGCCTATGCGGCCTTCCAGTTC
>DATISV010000427.1:0-4607 GCA_035468505.1 Luteolibacter sp.
GGCATCAGCAGCCGCGAGGCCGGGATGTTCTTGTTGCGGGCGAAACCCAGCACCACCGGCAGCAGGATGGCGACGATGGCGGTGTTGTTCATCCAGGCGCTGAAAAACGCCGAGACCAGCGAGAAGGCGAGAATCGCCCAGCGGGTGTTGCCGGACAGGCGGTCGCGCAGCAACCGGCCGATCTGGTCCACCGCGCCGGAGCGTTCGAGCGCCCCGCCGATGACGAACAGCGCGGCGATCGTCAGCGGGGCCTCGTTCTTGAAGACCTCGGTCATTTCCTCGGCCGGCACCAGGCCGAGGCCGACCACCAGGCAGAGCAGTGACAATGCCAGCACGTCCGGCGCCGCCCACTCGCGCACGAAGGCGACCAGCGTGAGGCCGATGACTAGCAGGGTGAGGGCAATGTCCGGAGTCATGACGCGTCCCCGCCAGCGGCGAGGCGCCTCCCATGCACCGCCCGGAGCGAAATGGCAAGACCGGGCTGCCCTCATGCGCCCTTGCCGCCGGAACCGGCAAAGGCCAGTCTGCACCATGATCCGCCCGTGGATTTCCACCAATCTGGCCGTTTCCATCGATGGGAAAATCAGCTCGGTCGCGCGCCAGCCGTCCGGCTGGACCTCGCGCGAGGACCACGCGCGGCTGATCGATCTGCGGCGCGGGGCGGACGCGCTGATGGTGGGGCGCGGGACGCTTGAGGCCGACCGCATGACGATGAAGATCCCCGATCAGCAGGTCCAACCGCTGCGTTGCGTGGTTTCACGGAGGGGAGTTTTCAATTTCGATCACCCCTTGTTTCACTCGCCGGGCGGGGAAATCCATCTGCTGGTGACGGAAAATCCCGACTGTGTTCCACCATGCGGCAAGGTGCATCACGCCACTCTGGAGGAATTCCTAACAATCATGGCCAAACAACACGGTGTGAAACGCCTGCACTGCGAAGGTGGCGGCGGGCTGATCCGCTCATTGGCGGAACTGGATGCGATCGATGAATTCCACCTCACACTGGCCGGACACACGTTGTTCGGCGGGCATGACGCGCCGACGGCCACCGGCACGCCCGGCGATTTCCTCCCCGATTCGCGGGAGTTTGATATGACGCACTTCGAGCCGCTGCCGGAATCCGGGGAGTGTTTCCTCAGCTACCGCCGCCGGAAGCGCTGAGCTCCAGTTCGGCGCGGTGCCATGACTCAGTGCGCGCCGGCGTCCTCGCCGTGATACCCGTCGCCGTGACCGTGATGCTCGTGCAGTTGCTTGGTGCCGTTCGGCCCCTCGAACTCATGGCGCTCGCAGGAAACGCCCAGCAGGGAGACGGCCAGCAGCAGCAGGGAGAAAAGTTTCATCGCGCCGCTTCATAGCCGCTGACGCCCGGAACGCAACCCCAAGCTGGCCCGATTTTTCCCCACGCTCTTGTCTTTTCCCGCCATGTGGCCAGTATCGCCCGCAACACACGCCATGCTCCTCATCCGAAACGCGCGCATCGCCACCGAACATTCGCCCGAGCTGATTTCCGCCGACATCCTCATCGAAAACGGCACCATCCGCCAAACGGGCGAAAACCTCCCCGCCCCCGACGGCGCGAGGGTGATCGACGCCGCGGGCCGGATCGCCATGCCGGGCATGTTCGACGCCCATGTGCACTTCCGCGAACCCGGATTCGAAAACAAGGAAACCATCGCCAGCGGCTCCGAAGCGGCGATTAACGGTGGTATCACCGGCGTGGTCATGATGCCCAACACCAACCCCGCCATCGACTCCGGCACGGTGGCGAAACAAGTGCTCGAGATCGCCGCGCGCGACGCCCGCATCCCGGTTTTCACCTCCGGCTGCGTCACCAAGGGCCGCCACGGCAAGGAACTCGCGGGCATCGACGGCCTGCGTGCCGCGGGCGTGAAAATGCTCACCGACGACGGCGACACCACCGCGGATCCGGCCGTGTTGCTGCGCGCGATGCAATACGCCACCGAGTTCGGCATGTTCTTCGCCAGCCACTGCGAAGTCCCCGAACTCGCCGGTCCGCGCGCGCTCAACTGCGGAGCGATGAGCTACCGCCTCGGCATCAAGGGCTCGCCCGCCTGCGCCGAGGAAATCATCATCGACCGCGATATCCGCCTCGCCCATGCCGCCGGCGCGCACATCCACATCCAGCACGTCTCCAGCAGGCTCGGCATGGAAACCATCCGCTGGTGGAAACAACGCGGCGACGTGAAAGTCACCGCCGAAGTCGCGCCGCACCACCTGCTTTTCACCGACGAGGACATCGGCGACTTCGACACCCATTACAAAATGAACCCGCCGCTGCGCACCAGGGCGGACAATGAGGGTTTGTTAGAGGGACTGCTCGACGGCACTTTCGACCTCATCGCCACCGACCACGCGCCGCACACGCCATTCGAGAAATCCCAGGACTTCGTCAGCGCGCCCAACGGCATCACCGGCCTCGATACCGCGCTCGTCTCACTCCACCACCACTTCGTCGCCAGCGGGAAATTCGGCTGGAACCTCGTCGTCAAACGCTTCAGTGCCGAGCCCCGCCGGTTCATGGGCCTGCCCGCCGCCGCCATCGAAGCCGGCCTGCCTGCCGACCTGATCCTGTTCGATCCGGAAAAGGAAACCACCTTCACCAAGGACTTCATGAAGTCCAAATCGCAGAACACGCCCTTCCTCGACAAGACACTCAAAGGCAGCATCGATCTCGTGGTGCTCGGCGAGGAGGTTCTGCTGGAGCGTTGAATTTCAACGAATACCCCGGCATTCAACCTTCGATGCCCATGCATTCCCGCTGCCAGCGCATCAGCAATTCCTCCGCCTCCGCCTCGCCGGCGGCCAGTTCCTCCAGCGCCGCACGGGGGGCGATGAGCGAGCCTTCGATGTCGAGTTTCCTCGCGGCCTGGTCGCGGCGTTTGAGCAGGTCTTCGACGCGGCGTTCGAAATTGCGATCGCGCTTGCGGCGCTTGACGATGTTGCGCTCCGGCCATTCTTCCGGCGACAGGGCTTCGAGAGTCGCCACCGCGGCGCGGAAACGTTTCACGCGATCCTGCCGGAAGTGTCTCGGCAACGAAATCGATTTGCCGGAAACCAGATCGTTGCACCACTCGAGCAATTCGCGGTTCGGCAGCACCATGAACGACGGCCGGTCCCATGCCTTGGCCTCGGCGTCGCGCCAATCCCACAGCGCGCGCAGGCAGGCGAGCCCGCGGCGGTCGAGCTTGCCGGAACCGCGGATGCGCCACATTTCCTCTTTCGCCTCGTCGCGCTCCAGGACTTTCTGGCGGGCGGTCTCGCAGCTTTCCACAAACCAGTCCCAGCGCTCCAGTTCGCGCAGTTTGCCGCTGATGATGCCGCCCATTTCGAGCAGGTAATTCACGTCGTTGAGCGCGTATTCGATCATCTTGGGCGAGAGCGGGCGCTTGCCCCAGTCGGCCTTTTGCGAGGACTTCGAGAGTTCCACTCCGAAGTAAACGCTGACGAGATCCCCCAGGCCGAAACGTCGCACGCCGAGCAGCCGCGCGCCGATCTGGGTATCGTAAACCACCGCCGGCAACCGCCCGAACTCGCGCTTGAACATGGTCATGTCGTAGTCCGCGCCGTGCATCCACACCGTGGCCTCCGTGAGATATGCGCCGAGCGGCGTGAGGTCTTTGATGGCCAGCGGATCGATCAGCACCGATTCGCCACCCGCAGCGAACTGCACCAGGCACAGCGCCTCGCGGTAGCGGTGCAGGCTGTTCGCCTCGGTGTCCACCGCACACAGCGGCGCGCCGCCGGCCGGGCGGTGTTTTTCCAGATGGAGGATCAGGCTTTCCGTGGTCTCGATCATGTGGGTTGGGTTCCGGGGGAGGGGGAAAGTGGTCGCGCGGTCACACGACGCAGAGGGCTTCGGCCTGTGCGGCGTCGAGTTCCACGCATTGCCATGGCAGGCCGTGCGCGTTGAGGTCGGCCATGAAGCCGTCGGGGTCGTGTTGTTCCATGTTCCAGACGCCGGCTTTGCGCCAGCCGCCTTCGAGGATCTGCTTGGCGCCGATCATCGCCGGCACGCCGGTGGTGTAGGAAATCGCCTGCGATCCCACTTCCGCGAAGCAGGCCTCGTGGTCGCAGATGTTATAGACATACACCGCCTTGGGCGCGCCGTTTTTGACGCCGGCGATGACGTTGCCGATGCAGGTGCGACCGCGGGTGGTCTTGCCGAGGTCGCCGGGATCCGGCAGCACGGCCTTGAGGAATTGCAGCGGGATGATTTCCACGCCATTGTAAACCACCGGGTCGATGCGGGTCATGCCCACGTTGCCGAGCACTTCGAGGTGTTTGAGATAGTTCGGGGAGAACGACATCCAGAAGCGCGCGCGGCGGATCGTCGGGATGTGTTTCACCAACGATTCCAACTCCTCGTGATACATGCGGTAGATTTCATAAGTGCCCACGCCGTCCGGACACTCGAATGACTGGTGCGCGGACATCGCGGGGGTTTCCACGAATTGCCCGTCCTCGAAGTGGCGGCACGGGGCGGTGACTTCGCGGATGTTGATCTCCGGATTGAAATTGGTGGCGAATGCCTGGCCGTGGTTGCCGCCGTTCACATCGATGATGTCGAGCGTGTGGATCTCATCGAA
>DATISV010000428.1:0-4554 GCA_035468505.1 Luteolibacter sp.
TTCACTCGATCCCACCAGCTCTCAGAAGCTAACAGGTGGCCGCCTCGAAGCCGCGCTCGACGGCATCGGAGCCGCCGCTGCCGCCGGCTTCGAGGTGGTGAAACTGAACTGCGTCCTGCTGCGCGGCATCAACGACGACCAGATCGTGCCGCTTGCGAAATTCGGAGCCGCGCTCGGCATGCCCGTGCGTTTCATCGAACTCATGCCGCTTGCTCCCGGCGGTCCTGTCGATGACCGCCATTTTCTCTCCGTCAACGAAGCCATGGCCCGCCTCGCGGAACATGGTCCGCTCGAACCCGCGAATCACAAACCCCACGGCCACGGCCCGGCGAGATATTACAAGTTTCGTGGCGCGCATGTCGGCTTCATCGGCTCGATCACCTGCGATGACTTCTGCGCCACCTGCAACAAACTCCGCCTCACCGCCGACGGCAAGCTCCGCCCCTGCCTCGGCCGCCATGGAGAAATCGACCTCATCCCCGTCCTGCGCGGCGATGCAAAGGATGTCCTGGCGGCATTCGAAGAAGCCATTGCCAACAAACCCGAAAACCACACCTTTGCCGACGACTTCCAAGTCCAGCGCCCGATGACCGCCATCGGCGGGTGATATCGATGATTCCATACCACAAAGCACTCGATCTGACTCTGGCCTCCGTACAGGCAATGCCTGTGGAGCGACTGCGCATTGAGGCTGCGGCGGGCCGGGTGCTGCGGCAAACCATCCGGGCAGACCGTGACATTCCGCCCTACGACCGGGTGATGATGGATGGTTATGCGTTTCGTTCAGCGGATCTTGTGCAAGAGCGGAGGTTTAGCATCACGGGCAGCGCGCCTGCGGGTAAAGCACAGGCCACGCTACCGGAAGATGCGGGATCGTGTTTGGAAATCATGACTGGCGCGCCCTTGCCAATAGGCGCGGATTGCATCGTGCCGGTGGAACGCACGGTGGACTCGGGTGAGGGCGGCATCACCGTGTCGCCGGATTTCGAAGCGCGGGCAGGAGTGTTCATCCACCGCGCGGGCAGTGATGCGAAGGCGGGGGATGTTTTGTTGGAGCCTGGCATCTTGTTAGGTTCGCGCGAAATCGGCGTTGCCGCCTCTTGCGGAGCCGCGCTGGTTGAGGTTTCGAAACTGCCGTGCATTGCCATCATCCCGACCGGTGACGAATTGGTCGCGGTGGATGCGATGCCCGAACCACACCAGATCCGCCAATCGAACGGCCATGCCATCCGCGCCGCGTTGGAGCGATGCGGATATCCTTCAATGCTTATCGATCCGCTCGGCGACGATGCCCGTGCAAACGATCTGCGAGAGCATCTGGAAAACAACGACTGGCTGATATTCACCGGTGCTATATCCAGGGGCGCGCGCGATTTCCTGCCACGTCTTCTCGGCGGGCTTGGCTGCACCTGCGTATTCCATGGAGTGGCGCAGCGCCCTGGAAAACCCGCGGGTTTCTGGCTCGGACCGCAAGGCCAGGCAATCATGGCGTTGCCGGGAAATCCGGTGTCCGCGCTCACCGGCTTGCATGCGTTTGTGATGACCGCGCTGGCCGTGGCTTCCGGTCTTCCGCTTCCCGTGCCGCGCTTGGTGGTTCCCGCCGCTCCATTCAACACGCTTCCGGACATTACGCTGCATCTGCCGGTTTCCCTCGATGTTGCGGGCCGCGCCCACACCGCGCCCACCGGCAACAGTGGGGATTTCATCGGCTTGCTGAAAAGCGATGGATTCGTCACCGTTCCACCACGCGGTGCGATCCAGGCCGCATATCCATTCACTCCATGGCGATGAACGAGAACGACTTCACCCACGTGCGAGACGGCCTGCCGTCGATGGTCGATGTGTCTGCGAAGACAGCCAACAAACGCACCGCCGTCGCCGAAGTGCGTGTGGAACTCGGCGCGGAAATCATCGCTCTCTTCGATAACAACGACTTGCACGGGCCCAAGGGACCGGTTTTGCAAACCGCCATCATCGCAGGCACCATGGCAGCCAAGAAAACCGGCGATCTCATTCCGTTCTGCCATCCGCTGCCGGTGGAACACTGTGTGTTTTCCATCACACCGGACGAAACCGGCGTAATGATCCGCTGCGAGGTCGCCACCACTGGCAAGACCGGCGTGGAAATGGAAGCCATGACCGCCGCGTCCGTCGCGGCCCTAACAGTCTATGACATGTGCAAGGCGATGAACAAAGGCATCCGCATCGAGAATCTGCACCTCGTTTCCAAAACCGGTGGCAAGTCCGGTGACTACAACGCCCCATCCCCATGAGTGAAACGCGACCACTCCACGGCCTCGTGCTCGCCGGAGGGCGGAGCACGCGCATGGGCACCGACAAGGCCGCGCTCGTGCATCCCGACGGACGCTCGCTGGCCCAACGGACGATGGACATGTTGGAAGAAGCGGAATGCGAAATGATCGTCGTCTCCCTCCGCCACGATCAGGAACCGCCGCCGATGATCGTTGAAACTCCACGCGTTCATATCGTGCGCGATCCCGAAGGTGGCAGCGAGGGGCCGTTGGCCGGTATTTTATCCGCGATGCGAAACGCGCCCGAAGCCGACTGGCTGGTGCTCGCCTGTGATTTGCCTCGGCTGGATGCTGCCACCTTGAAACACCTCATGGCCTCACGCGGAAACGGGGAAACCTTCCTTTCCTATCGCAGCGAATTCGACGGACTGCCCGAGCCGCTATGCGCGATCTACGCCGCCGAGGCGCTGCCCATCCTCGAAATGGCAAACTCAAACGGCATGCGCTGTCCGCGCAAGGTGCTCATCCAAAACCACTGCCGCCTGCTCGATCCGCCCGTCCCCGGCGCGCTCGACAATGCCAACACTCCGCAGGACTGGAAAACCGCCAAATCGCAGTGAACACCTATCATATCCATTACTACGGCCTGCTCGCCGACCGGCGCGGGGTTTCAGAGGAAACCATCCATCACCGCGCCACCACTCCCGCAGCGCTCTATCAGGAACTCTTCGGCAATGGCACCGCGCCCGAAAGCATCCGCGCCGCGGTGAATGACGAATTCGTGGCGTGGGAACATTCGCTGGCAAACAACGACCGCATCGCATTCCTGCCTCCCATGTCGGGGGGATGAATTCGGACATTTGAAATCGGAAATTTGATATTAGGCATGGATTCCCGCATTCAATTCTCTCTAACCGATCAACCGATCGACATCGCGGCTTTGTCCGCGAATTTATCTGATCCGGCGGCTGGGGCGGTGGTGACGTTTGACGGGCGGGTGCGTGATCATAATGACGGACATCGCGTGAGCGGTCTAGAGTATCAGGCTTATCCGGCGCTGGCCTTGGCGACGGGCGAAAGGATTCTCAACGGGGAAGCGGAGCGTCATGGAATATTGCGCGCCGTTGCCGTCCATCGCACGGGACCCATTGCGATCGGTGAATCCGCCGTGTGGGTGGGCGTGGCATCCGAGCACCGCTCTGCGGCGTTTGCCGCCGCGCAGGCGATCATGGAGCGTTTAAAATACGAACTACCGGTTTGGAAAAGGGAAACCTATGTCGATGGCAGCATCGAGTGGGTGGGTCCGGACAACACATCCGCCGCCACGGGCAAGCCAAACGAGGATGTTCCGGAATGGAGGGCGGTTCTGGAGGAGATCTGGATTTCCCCCGGCAACGATTTCCGCGGCCATCATGGCGGGCCGCGCGGCGATCACGGCATCATCGCCTTGGAGGAAGTCGAATGCGTCGCCGGCATGGGTTTGAAGGGCGACCGCTACTTCGGCTACAAGCCGGACTTCAAAGGGCAGGTCACGTTTTTCGATTCGGAAGTGGTGGATGCCGTTCGCCGGGAATTCCACAAGCGCGATCTAACAAGCGCGGAGTTCCGCCGCAATCTGATCGTGCGTGGCGTACGTCTCGGCGACTGGATCGGCAGGCGCTTCCGTGTCCAAGGAGTCGAATTCGAAGGCAGCGAGGAATGCAAGCCCTGCTACTGGATGGACGAGGCCGTGGCTCCCGGAACGGAGGATTTTCTCAAAGCATCCTGCCGCGGCGGCCTGCGCGCGCGCATCCTTTCCGATGGCGTCCTGAAAGCCTCTGCCGGACGCTGAGGATACAATTCAGTTCGTCTTGCCCCAGATTTTTTCCATCAGAGCGAATGCGGTGGGATCGTGCTTGTTGAGTTCCGCGCGGACGAAGGGGTAGAAGTCGTTGTGATAGAGATAGGCCTCGGTGGCCTCGGCGAAGTATTCCTTGTGGTCGGTGGTGGCGTAGTGCTTCACGGTGTCGCCGTTGAAGAGCAGCGACTTCTCGTAGATGCCCTTCTTCATCGCGTCGTCGTAGGCCTTGATGATTTCCGGTTCGTCGAAACCGAGGATCTGATCGTGATAGGCGTGGGCCAGCTCATGGAGGATCACGGCGGGGTGTATGCGCAGCTGCTGGCGCGAAAGCAGCTCGGTCGCCTGAGGTATATGAACCTTCTTTACCAACCGCGGGTCGTAGCCGCGTTCGTTGAGCCAATCGACGCCCGGGTGATACTGCATGTTGCCGAGTTCAGGGTGCGAGTGCTCGATGAAGATTTC
>DATISV010000429.1:0-2743 GCA_035468505.1 Luteolibacter sp.
CACAAGATCTATCGAGGCAACGCCGAGAAGGTGTATGGGCTGCGGTAGGAGCGAGCCGCCATCACACCTTGAACATTCCGCCGCGTTTGCCGGCGAGGACGGCGGCTCCCATGATGGCGACGGACAGGAACACCATCGCCCACACGCCGAGTGCGGCGGCGAGTTCGGTGCCGTTGCCGAGGGTGGAGAGCAGGGTGAATATCGCCTTGGTGATCGGGTAGTGTTGTTCCTGTTGGGCGAGAATCAGCGAGTCGCTCACTTCAAGCATGGCGAAGGCGAAGGCGAGGATGGCCCCGGCGGCCAAGTTGGCGCCGATGAGCGGGATGGCGACACGGTGCAGCGTGCGTGCCGGCGTGGCCCCGAGCGAGCGGGCGGCTTCCTCCAGCATCGGGTTGCTCTGCTGCAGGCCGGCGACCGCGGCGCGCACCACGTAGGGCAGGCGGCGGATGGCATAGGCGATGACCAGCAGCATGAACGGGCTGCCACCCGCGCCGATCAGGAAATGGAACGGTTTTCCTTCCTGCGAAAGCGCCAGATAGCCGAAGGCCATGACCAAGCCGGGCACGGCGAGCGGAAGCATGACGAAGGCGTCCAACAGATTTCGAAACCGCAGATCCGAGCGCACCACCACCCAGGCCACGCAGAGGCCGATGGCCACCGCGATGAGAGTGGCGCAGCCGGCATACATCAAGCTGTTCTGGATCGACGGCACGACCAGGCCGTTGCCGAGCGCCTCGATGTAATGGCGCATCGTCAGTTCGTCGGGAATCACGGTGCCATACCAGCGCCCGGCGAACGAAAGCAGCAGTACGCCTAGGTGCGGGATCGAGGCGATGGCGAAGGTGAGCGCGAACCACAGCGCGCACATGCCTGATTTCCAACCGTGCAGCTTTTTCGCCGTCTGCATGCCCTTGGGCCGCGGCGTGGTGCCGAGCGGCGCGCGGCCGATCACCAGTTTCGAAAAAAGGAATACCACCGCGGCGATCACCAGAAGGATGGCAGTGAGCGCGTAGGGGATCGGGTTGGTGTCGAGGCTCTTCAAGCCGTCGAAGATCTGTACCGGCGCGACACGCGAGTAGTCGAAAACTAGGGGCACGCCGAGTTCGGTGAACGACCAGATGAAAACGATGGCCGATCCCGCGAAGATGCCGGGCATGGCCAGCGGCAGGGTGATGCGGAAAAACCGCTTCCAAGGCGGACAGCCGAGGTTTTCCGCCGCCTGCTCCATCGCCGGGTCGAGATTGGCCAGCGCCGCGGCGATATTCATATAAAGAATCGGATATAGATGCAGCGCGTTCATCAGCACGATGCCGGCGAACCGGCCGTTGGCGAGCCAGTCGAAGGGCTGCGTGGCGTCCATCATGCCGAGGTCGATGAGCAGCGCGTTGAATGCGCCGTTCACGCCGAGCATTTGTTTGACCCCCACCGCGCCGACGAAGGGCGGCAGGATCAGTGGCGCGAGAACGAGCACGCCGAGCAGCCGCTTGCCGAAGAAATCATAGCGGTGTCCGCTCAACGCCAAGGGCAGAGCCAACGCCAGCGTGGCGAAGGTGCTCACCAAACCAAGCGCCAGCGCGTTCCACAGTCCTTCTCGATAGATCGGGTTCTTGAAAACGGTGAGGATGAATTCGAGCGTGAAGAATTTACCGCCCTGCGCCGTGGTTCCCTCGAAGGCCTGCTTCACCACCATCCCCGCCGGATAGACGAAGAACACCGCGAGCAGCGCGATCACGATGCCGGAGACGAGGATGGCGTTGCGGCGTTTCATGGCTTTCGTTCACGCGCCATCGCGGCGGCCTTGAGGCAATTGGCTCGGAAGATGCCGCCGAGTTCGGCGGCGCGGTTGGCGGCGGCGAGGGCGTCTTTGGTGTCGAGCGTGGGGTCGCCCTTGCCGGATTTTTCGTAAGCCACCATCGAGACATCAGAAAACACGGCCATCGCATCGGGCGGCATGCCGGCGTCGATCATGGCGCGCCACGCGTGCTTGAGTTCGTGATGCGAATCGATGCACATGATTTTCACCAATTGCCGCAGCGTGTTGAACGCGCCGCCGGTCAGTTCGCGCTGATAAGTGAAATTGCCGGGATCATTGTAGGGATCGGCATCGGGCATCACCGATGTTGTTAGAAACTCCGGCGTGTAGGCGTCGCGGCGGATCGGCGTGCGGTGCAGCGCTCGTTCTTGCGGACCTTCCGGCGTGCCTGGTTTCGCGAACCACAGCCGCTGGCCCGGCAAGGTGAGACAGAACTCGACGAAGGCCTGCGCCACTTCCGGATTCGGAGCGCCTTTCAACACGGCGATCGGATCGCAACTCGACGTGGTGCCGCCCTCGGGCGCGATCCACACCAATCGGCGCTTGCCATCGCGGTTGCGCATTTCGTCGGAATACGAGCGGCCGTAGAAATCGATGCACATGCCGGCGGCGGCATTGCCCTGCACCACGTCGTGCGGGATCTTCGAGGCACTATCGGTGAAGTAGCGCGCGTTTGCGGCGAGTTTTTGGATCAGCCGCAATCCGTTTTCCCAACCGCGGGCGATGGCGGCGTCGCGATCCGATTCTCCTGTTAGATCGATCTCGCGAAGGATTTCGCTTTGCACGATCAACTCGAACGCCCGCGCCACGGAACCGCTCTTGGTGGGATCGGCCAAGGCGATGGAACCAAAATAGCGCGGATCGGTGAGGCAACGCCACGAAACGGGGTGGGGGAGTCCGAGGCGTTCCAACACGTCCGGATTGTAACAG
>DATISV010000430.1:0-1997 GCA_035468505.1 Luteolibacter sp.
CGTCGATTTGCCTTCGGTCTGCCATGGCATTGGAAAGCAGCACCCAATGCTTGCCGTCTTCGAACACCGGCTTCGTTTCGAAAGCGACGATCCGGGCCTTGTCCGGAGCTTGCTCCAGATCAATGGAGAGATCTTTCAAAACATGATATCTTTCCACCAGCTTCTTGCGGGTTTCCTTGTCGAGATTGTCACCGAGCTCATCCAGCGACGCGGGTGGATTTCCATTGTGCTCGTCCGAATGGCGACGGATCGCCCATTCGAGGAGACGGAGAGGCATGCCGTCTTGCCGAAGCGCCTCCTCCCTCGCGCGTCTCGCCATGCGGCGGCCGCCTAGCGCAAGCTGGTCGGGACGATGGCCCGTGAGAAAGACATCGGACAGCGATGCATCTTTCCCGGGGGTTGGCTCGACGGTCCAATGTCCCGGGCCCGGCAGCGTGACCGTCGCCCGCAAGACGGTGATGCCGGTGGCCGGATCATGATGGTTTTCCAGATCGCTGGCATTTTGCCCTACCGTGGAACCTGATAGAAACAACTGGCTCCAAACGATGGCCGCGGAAATCACACCCTGTTTCATTTTCATGGTGTGAGAAATATAGTGGAACGCCATCGGATGGAAAGCTGTAAGTCCAAATAGACCGGCGGATTCGGGGAAAGTCTCGGCCGTTGATCATGCTTCGTAGTGGAATCGGCACTGCATGATGACAATCACATCGTCCTCGCAGCGATACACGAGCCGGTGTTCCTGCGTGATGCGCCGCGACCACCAGCCTTTGAGGTTTCCCCGCAATGGCTCCGGTTTGCCGATGCCGGTGAATGGAGTCCGCAGACAATCGCGGATCAACTCATTCACCCGCGCCAGTGTCCTGCGGTCGGTTCGCTGCCACCATAGGTAATCCTCCCAACCGCCGGGCAGCCACATCAATCGCATAGCTCTCCCGCTTTGAGTTTGCCGGCCGCGTGGTCACGCAGTCCTTGCCGGATGCGCTCGGCATTGGCGGGTGTGGAGAGCAAATGCAGCGTTTCCTCCATGGCGGCAAATTCCCCGGCATCGAGCAGCACGACGGTTCCGGCTCCGTTGCGCGTGATCGTGATCGGCTCGCGGTCCCGCGTGGCGTCCTCCATCAGACCGGCCAGCCGGTTCCTCGCTTCGGTGTAGGAAATGGTTTTCATGCCGGGAAAATGACCCATGGACAGAATTCTGTCAAGAAGGCGCCTGGCGACGTTTTATCGCCTATTTCCGCTCGATGGTCAGCAGCGCGCTGTCGATGAGGTCAAGGGCGGTGGTGAAGGTTTCATCGACGTAGTAAAGCCCCCACGTTTCCTTGTCGGCATCGTCTTCGCGCTTCGGGTAGCCGCGCAGTTCGAGAAGCTGGAAGGTGCGGGGCAGGGCGTTGTCGATTTCGACGGCGTAAACGAGTGATGGCTGGTGGTCGCCGGGCTGGTTGATTTCGAGCAGGAGTTGATAGGGCGTGGAATCGCGCGCGGCCTTGGGGAGGATGTAGTCGGCGGGATCGAAGGAGCCGTTGGGCGTGGGCATGGTGATGGCGTCGGCGGCTTCGAGTTCATCCGCCTTGCGCTTCGCCTTTTCCCAACCGGCGTGTTTGAAGGACCAGTAGGGTGTTTCCCCGCCATCCTCGGGAGCGAGCAGGGTTTTGATATGATAAGCGCCCTGGTTTTCGAGCCAGATCGCGACGTGGGGCGGCGGCTTGGTGTGGAAGGATGGGCCGGGTTTGACGGTGAGGCGCATCTTGTAATCCGACGACGGCGCGTAGTCGAAAACCATGCCGTCCTCGCGCATCTCGAAGCGTTCCATGGCCGGTCCGAGATTGCCGCTCCAGCCGAGCACGGTTTTCACCGGCGCGGGCTGCCACCAGAAGAGTGCGGTGAGAGCCGCTGTGGCGGCGAGCGTGGCCCACAGTGCCTTGCTGTGAAGATAACTGGTGAGCGGGCGGCTGTTGTTGAAGACGTGCAGGAAGATGAGTGCGATGAAGAAAAAA
>DATISV010000431.1:0-1529 GCA_035468505.1 Luteolibacter sp.
GATCGAGGCAGTTGGTCGAGCCCCGCCCAGGCGGCGGTGCATTGCCCGAGAAGTATCGCGGATCGGTGATCGCACCCTGTCCGAGCAGCAAGCCGCCCTGCCCAACGTACGCGTCAAAGCCGGTCGATCCGCCGGTGGGCACACCGAATCCCGTAGACGACGAAACCGGCAGGTTCCCCTGCCGGTCGCCGAACAACTGGTCATCGCTCACCCGCTTGTTCTCCCACGGCTCGCGCACGTTCGCGCTGATGTCAGGAATCCCGGGAATCTTGATGGGCGGCTTGACCTTGGACTCGAAGCGCTTGATGGGCGGCTTGGCGCCGGAGCCGCCCTTCGTGGGTCCGTAGACGATCTTGCCGTTGGGTGGCTTGTTGCGCACCGCCAGGCTGCAGTCAGTAGGTGCCGGTTGCTGCGCCGCAGGCACATTGTCGAGCCAGATGCGGCACATGCCGGCCGGTGGCACGTATTCCTTGGGAATGCTGTCCGCCTGACGCGCGGAAGTGGACGTGGCCTGCGCCTCCGCCACACCCTGCGGAATCGCCGCGAGCGCCAACACACCGCACACCGTGAGAAACCCACGTACCACTCGTCGTACCATGACCCCTCCGTCTCGCTGCCCACCCGCCATCGAGATTGATGACGCGAACAACACGCTATAGGTCAGTGCAGGAGGCGTGCCACAATAGCCCGCACACCGTCTCCGCGATTTCCCCTCTGAAACCGTCGCGGCCGTCAGAGAGCGCCGCCAGCCGATTGTCCCCGGGGAAGGACGACTGCGTCCCCGTGAGGTGACGTGATTCGCGGCCAGACGATCGCACACCCCTGTTACCCGTCAATCGCCGAAGCTGATCCCCACGGCACGGGCGGTTCGCACCACATCGTGATCCGGTTCTACGCGCTTGGGTGCCTTGAGCACGTCGATGATGGGAATCGTGACCAGATGCGGCGACTGCAGCGCAACCATGTGGCCCCATTTCTTGGCCGCAATCGCTTCGACCGCCGCGCCGCCGAAACGCGTGGCGAGCAGCCGATCGTACCCGGTGGGCGAGCCACCGCGCTGCAGGTGGCCGAGCACCATCGAACGCGTCTCCTTGCCGGTACGCACCTGGATTTCGCGGGCGATGTTGTCGGCCACGCCTCCCACTCGCTTGGCCTGACCGGGCATCGACTCGCCCATCACGCCAACCTCGCCATCGGGCATGGTCACTCCTTCAGCGACCACCACGATGCTGAAGCGCCGACCGCCGGCATCCCGAGCGCGAATCTTCTCGCACACCTTTTCCATCGCCCACGGAATCTCGGGGATCAGGATGACGTCTGCCGTTCCCGCGACACCGGCGTATAGCGCGATGAAGCCCGCGTCGCGCCCCATGACCTCGAGCACCATCACCCGGTCATGGCTCTCCGCGGTGGTGTGCAGCTTGTCGATGGCCTCGATCGCCGTGGTGACGGCGGTATCGAAGCCAAAGGTCATCACGGTGCCGGAGACGTCGTTGTCGATGGTCTTGGGCACCCCAACGATGCGCATA